>JALSIK010000102.1 GCA_026990045.1 Chromatiales bacterium
TGCGGCTGCGGCACTCCTTGACGTGGATCAAAAGCCCTGGCGGGTGCCTGGCCTATAGGTTTCCCCGAGGGCGTTTCAGTCCCGGAGGGGGACGCAGGGGACTGAAACGGCTGTCCGGACTTCGTTCCATTACCGAGGAGGTGACCCGTGAACAGGCGCATATTGACTGGCGGGGCCATTCTGGGCCTGGCGGTCATGCTGGCGGCGTGCCAGCAAAAAGAAGAACAAGCCGGCAACAATGCAGCACCGCCGGCGGCCGCTCCGGCGCCCGCCACCGCGGCCCGCCCGCAACCGGTGACGCTGTCCCTGGACCCGGCCCAGGTGGCCCAGGGCGAAAAACTCTACCAGCAGAACTGCCAAGTCTGTCACCAGCCCGATGCCATCGGCAAGCCGGGCTTCGCACCGTCCCTGACCAACCCCGAGTTCCTGGCCATCGCCTCGGACAAGTTCCTGCTCGGGACCATCCGCGACGGCCGGCCCGGCACCGGCATGCCGCCGTTCGCCCACCTGGGTCGCAAGAACATCGAGGCCATCGTCGCCTACCTGCGCTCGTACTCCAAGCTGCCGTTCCGCGCCGCCGAGGTGGACGCCCAGCCCGACGCCCACGGCGACCCGCGCCTGGGCCGGTTCTGGTTCGACCAGATCTGCGCCACCTGCCACGGGCCCAACGGCGACGGCTACATCGCCGGCGGGACCGGCACGGCCATCGGCAAGGCCGGGTTCCTGGACAAGGCCAGCGACGGCTTCATCCGCGAGACCATCAAGCACGGACGCTCCAACACGCGCATGCTCGGCTTCTCCGGTCCCGACGGGCTGGCCTCCCTGTCGGACAAGGAGATCGACGACATCATCAGCTACCTGCGCACGGTTCCCAGCAAGAGTTAAGGAGACACGGTCATGAAACGCTTCAAGATGACGCGGCGGGACTTCCTCAAGACGTCCAGCTTCATCACCGGCACGGCGGCCGGTGCCAGCCTGTTCGTGGGGGACAACCCGGAACTGGAGGCGGCCCCGGCCGAGGCGGCGGAGAGCACGGGCCGCAAGACGGCCATCGCCCAGTGCCCGTACTGCGGGGTGGGTTGCGGCACCATCATCCAGGTGGAGAACGGCAAGATCGTCTCCATGCGGCCGGACAAGGACCACCCCACCAACTACGGCCTGCAGTGCATCAAGGGCCTGACCGCGGCCGAGCCCATCTACGTCGACCGCATGGAGGGCGACTGCTACGTGCGCAAGGACGTGTGGGAGGAGTGGAACAAGCCCGGCCATGGTGACCTGGAGTACATCTCCAGGACCAAGGGCTCGTTCGACGAGGAGCATTTCGTGCGCGTGCCGTACGAAAAGGCCTCGGAGATGACCGCGCACAAGATCGCCCACTTCGCCAAGAAGTACGGCGGCAACTCCGTCGGCCTCTACGGGTCCGGGCAGCTCACCATGGAGGGCCAGTACCTGGAGAACCTGTTCATGAAGGGGGTCTTGGGTTCCAACACCATCGAGGCCAATGCGCGCATGTGCATGACCTCGGCGGTCACCGGCTACTTCGCTACCCTGGGCTCGGACACCCCGCCCCTGGCCTACGAGGACATCGAGCTGTGTGACATGATCATGCACTTCGGGCACAACGCCCGCGAGTCGCATCCCATCATCTACTGGCGCGCGGCGGACTACAAGCGCAAGGCCGACATCCCCACCGTGGTGGTGGACCCGCGCTACACCGGCACGGTCAAGGGCTATGCCGACATCAACCCCGACAACACCGTGCACGTGCCCATCCTCAACGGCGACATCGCCTTCCTCAACGCCATCGCCCACGTGCTGCTCAAGGAGCACCCGGACGTCATCGACTGGGAGTTCCTCAAGGCCCACACCACGGGCTGGAAGGAATACGTGGAGGGCGTGCTGGCCGGCTACAGCCCGGAACAGGTGCAGGATCGCATGGGGACCGACCAGGTGCCGCCGGAACTCATCCGGCGCGTGGCCGGCATGTTCGCCGATGCCACCCGCAAGCGCCTGGCGCGGAGCAAGGGCAAGCACGCCGGCAAGGGCTACGGCGGCGTCATCATCATGTGGGGCATCGGCTACAACCAGCACATCCACGGCCAGAACAACGTCATCTCCATCATCAACCTGCTGACGCTGACCGGCAACCTGGCCAAGCCCGGCTGCGGCCCGTTCTCCATGACCGGCCAGCCCAACGCCATGGGCGAGCGCTTCACCGGCGGGCTCACCGGGCGCCTGCCGTTCAACGAGCCGCTCAAGAACGCCAAGCACCGCAAGTGGATCGCCAAGCAGTGGCGGGTGCCCGAGGCCAACCTGGTCAAGGCCATGAACTCCAAGAATCCCGGTTACGCCGTGGGCATGATGGAGCGGGCCCTGAAGGGCGACGTCAAGGCCATGTTCTTCGTCTACGCCACCCATATCGACCTGCCGGACCAGGACAACCTGGTGCGGCCGGCGCTCATGAAGACCTTCAACGTGGTGCAGGAGATCTACCGCCACGCGCCCAACAACCTGTTCGCGGACGTGATCTTTCCCGCCGCCACCTGGGGCGAGGTACAGGGGGTCTACATCAGCTCCGAGCGACGACTCAACCTGTGCGAAAAGGCCGCCGAGCCGCCGCCGGGCTGCCGTCCCGACATGGACATGGTCATCGACAAGGGCCGCGAGGTGGCCAACCTGCTGGGCCTGGACGGGGACAAGATCTTCCCCTACAAGCGGGGCAAGGACGGCTTCTATGACGCCGAGGAGGTCTTCCGCGACGTGATCCGGGCCTCGGCCGGCACCGACACCGACCTCACCGGCCTGCTCGAGGTGGAGAAACTGGACAAGCTCAGCCCCTACCAGCAGCTCAAGAAGCTGCGCGGGATCCAGTGGCCGGCGCCCACCTACGAGATCGCCAAGAACGGCGGCACCAAGCGCCGCTACATGCTGCAGGAGGGCCAGTGGCCCAACCGGCCCTACGGCTACTTCCGCACCAAGGACGGCAAGGTGCACATGAAGCTGTGCCACATCGACTACTCCCAGCGCAAGGAGATCACGGCCAGGCTCATGGAGTTCGGGCACAAGGAGGGGGTGTACACCATCGACAACATCCCCCTGATCAGGAAGGCCCGCGACATGGGCCTGACCCCGGACCTGCCCGACGAGGAGCACCGCGGCAAGCCGTGGGACCAGGTGCCCAAGGACAAGTATCCCTACTGGCTGGGCCTGGGCGTGGTGTACGAGCACTTCCACACCGCCAAGTCCAACCGCAGCCCCACCACGCGGCGGCTGGTGCCGGAGATGTACGTGGAGATCCACCCGGATGACGCCAGGGACCTGGGGATCAAGGACGGCGACAAGGTGCGGCTCATCACCCGGCGCGGGTCGTACGAGGCCAAGGCGCAGGTGGGCACCAACAGCCTGGTGCGCCCGGCCCGCAACTCGGTGCCGCGCGGTTACCTGTTCAGCCCGTGGAACCTGTCGGTGGCCGATTCCGCCGACCCGCGCAAGAACAAGTGGCTGGTGAACAGCACCTCCAGCCGGGTGTGGGACCTGGTCTCGGGCCAGGTGGACTTCAAGAAGCTGGCCTGCCGCATCGAGAAGGTGTAGCCGTGGCGCGGGCGGGCGGTCGATGAAGCGGCGCGAGTTCTGCCGGACGGCGGCGGGGGCGGGCCTGGCGGCCCTGTTCCCGGCCGGCGTCCCCGCCGCCCGTCGCCGCCCGTCCCTGCGGTTCCTGCGCCCGCCGGGGGCCTTGCCCGAGGACGAGTACCTGGCCGCCTGCATCCGCTGCGGCCAGTGCGGGGAGGTGTGTCCCAACCGCTGTATCAAGTTCTTCCGGTTGGAGAACGGCCTCGCCTCGCTGGACACGCCGTACATCATTCCCCGCGAGCAGGGCTGCATCCTGTGCATGAAGTGCACCCAGGCCTGTCCCACCGGCGCCCTGCAGCCGGTGGACGCCCAGCTCGGGCCCATCATCAACCGGGTGCGCATGGGCAAGGCGCGGGTGGACGAGAACCTGTGCCTGTCCTACCAGGGCAAGACCTGCGGCGTGTGCTACCGGGCCTGCCCGTTGCAGGACGTGGCCATCCGCGTGGGCCGGCTGGAGCAGCCGCAGGTGCTGGAGACCTGCGTGGGCTGCGGGCTGTGTGAGCGGTCCTGCATCCAGATCCCGCAGGCCATCCGCATCATTCCGGACCACGAGAGGCGCGTCGGGTGAAACACTGGCAACGGCACCTCAACAAGCTGCGTTTCGTCACCCTGGGGCTGGTCTTCGCCCTGCTGGTGCTGCTGCCCTTCCTGCACCTGTACCAGACCTACGTGGCGGCCCACGCCTACGACCTGCTGGCGCCGGGCGAGAAACTGGTCTACGACACCATGGAGGCGCTGACGGCGCCGTTCACCGACGACCCGGAGCAGGACCTGGACGCGGTCAAGGGCACCACCTGGTCCGGCAGCCTGTTCGGCCTCAAGCTGTCCGACCCGCTGGCGGTCCTGGGGCAGAGCGCGGCGGCCCTGGACGTCTCCTGGCCGTTCGTGCTCACCGCGCTCATTCCGGTCCTGGCCACGGTGCTGCTGGGACGGTTCTTCTGCGGCTGGATCTGCCCGGCCACGCTGCTCTACGAGCTCAACGACAACTTCGCCGCCTGGCTGCGCAAGGCCGGCCTGCCCGTGGCGCGGCGCAGGCTGGACCGGCGCGTGAA
>JALSIK010000103.1 GCA_026990045.1 Chromatiales bacterium
GTTCAGGAAGTTATAAATCTGCTCGCTGAGGTCCGTCCACAGCTCGTGGGTCAGGCACTGCTGGTCGCCCTGGCAGTTGGCCAGGCCGCCGCAGCGGGTGGCGTCCACCTTCTCGTCCACCGCGGAAATGACCTCGGCCACCGCGATGCGATCGGCCTCGCGGCTGAGCCGGTAGCCGCCCCCCGGTCCCCGGGTGCTCTCCACCAGCCCGCGCTTGCGCAGCTTGGAAAAGAGCTGCTCCAGGTAGGACAGCGAGATGCCCTGCCTCTGGGAGATATCGGCCAGGGTGATGGGGCCTTCATCGTAGTGAAGGGCCAGGTCCAGCATGGCGGTCACCGCGTACCGCCCCTTGGTTGTCAGCCTCATAACGCCACCTTCCGGATATATTCGTATTCGCTTACATGCGAATATCGTTAATTTAACTTACCCGACTGTTTCAATCAACTACTTTGGAGAGGGGCCAACATACCATTCCTTATCAAAGTGGTCAAGAATTATGGCGTAGAATCGCAATGTATTGTTTTGACTAGATTATTCCTTCTTTGTTCCCGACCCGGCGGAAGGCGGCGAATCCCCCCGGTCCTCGTCGCAGACCCCGGCATCCTCCAGGTGGGGCAGGGTCACCTCCTTGAGCTCCACCCCCATGCGCTTGAGGGCGCAGAAGATCACCTCCATCTGCCGGTCCATGGCATGCACATGGTCAAAAAGTGACCGCATGGCCTTGGCCACGGGATCGGGCATGTCGGCGCGGGTGCCGTAGGCGTCGAAGCCGATGCGGGCGGCGAAGGCCTCGCGCCGCTGCTCGGCATCCGGCTGGCGGCTGACGATGCGGGCCGGGATCCCCACCGCGGTGGCCCCCGGCGGCACGTCGCGCATGACCACCGCGTTGGATCCCACCCGGGCCCCGTCGCCCACGGTGATGGGCCCCAGGACCTTGGCCCCCGCCCCCACCACCACGTCGTTGCCCAGGGTGGGATGCCGCTTGCCCTTGTTCCAGGTGGTGCCGCCCAGGGTGACGCCGTGGTAGAGGGTGCAGTCGTCGCCGATCTCGGCGGTCTCGCCGATGACCACCCCCATGCCGTGATCGATGAAGAACCGCCGGCCGATCACCGCCGCGGGATGGATCTCGATGCCCGTGAACCAGCGCCCCAGGTGGGACAGCAGCCGCGCCAGCAACTTGAGGCGCCAGCGCCACAGGCGGTGGCTGACGCGGTGCAGCAGGATGGCATGCAGCCCCGGGTAGCAGGTGAACACCTCCCACGCCGTGCGCGCGGCCGGATCGCGCTCGAAAACGCAGCGGATGTCCTCTCTCAGACGCTGGAACATGCGGCTCCTGTACCCAGTCCAGGCCTCCTGCAACGGCCCGGGGAAAGGCGCGCTATTAGATTATTGTCGACCCGTGATGTCAACTATTGCCGCCGCGGCGGCGGGCGGCGGCCTCGGCGGCGGCGAGGATCCCGCGCAGGATGTTGACCTCCATGCGGTCGAGCCCGGCGCGGTTGAACAGGCGCCGCAGCCGGCGCATGAGCTGGCGGGGGTTGTCCGGATCGAGAAAGTCCAGCGCCACCAGGGCCCGTTCCAGGTGGGCGTAGAGTCCTTCCAGCTCCTCGGCCGTGGCCGGCGGCTGGTCCGTGGCCTCCGCTGGCGGCAGGCCCCCTTCCCCCGCCAGCACCGCCAGGCGCAGCTCGTAGGCCACCACCTGCACCGCCGCGGCCAGGTTGAGGGAGCCGTACTCCGGGTTGGCCGGAATGGCCAGGAGCAGGTGACAGCGCTCCAGCTCGGCATTGGTGAGCCCCGAGGTCTCGCGCCCGAACACCACCGCCGCCTCGGCCCCGGCGGCGGCATGGGCCGCCAGCCGCGGCCCCGCCTCGCGCGCGGTCACCGTGGGCCAGGAAATGGTGCGCCGCCGGGCCGAGGCCCCCGCCGCCAGGCTCACCCCGGCCAGGGCCTCCTCCAGCGTCGCCGCCACCCGGGCCGCGGCCAGCACGTCCCCCGCGCCCGAGGCCCGGGCCACCGCCTCCGGGGCCCGGTGCGGCGCCCCCTCCGGTGCCACCAGCACCAGGCGCGACAGGCCCATGGTCTTCATGGCCCGGGCCGCCGCCCCCACGTTGCCGGGATGGCTGGGCTGGACCAGCACCACGCGGATGCGGTCGAGCTGTGCCTGCTCCTGGCTCATGTCACCTCCTCGGATCTCATGGCCGGCCCCGGCCGCCGGCAGCCGGGGCGGGCCGTTGCCACATCCCACAGCAGGCTGTTGAGAGACAGCCTGCCAGCGCGGGGCGGGGACGCCCCGCCCGCAAATCAAGCGCGCAAGCGCTTGATTTGGCGTCGCCGAAGCCGGACCTGTGCCGGGTTCGGCGCGTTGAAAAAGGTCAGGACGACCTTTTTCAACATCCTGTTAGAATACGCGCGCCGCCCGGCGCCGATTCACTCTCGCAACACCGTACAGGACGAACGACCGTGCACCCCATGCTCAACATCGCCGTGCGCGCCGCGCGCGCCGCCGGCGACATCATCGCCCGCGCCATGGACCAGGTGGACACCCTGGCGGTGACCACCAAGTCGCGCAACTCCTTCGTCAGCGAGGTGGACCGGCGGGCCGAGGACGCCGCCATCCGCATCCTGCGCAAGGCCTACCCCGAGCACGCGGTGCTGGCCGAGGAAAGCGGCGCCACCGCGGGCACGGCCGACTACCAGTGGATCATCGATCCCCTGGACGGCACCACCAACTTTTTGTACGGGGTGCCGCACTTCGCCGTCTCCATCGCCGTGCGCCACCGCGGCCGGCTGGAGCACGGCGTCATCTACGACCCGGTGCGCAACGAGCTGTTCACCGCCAGCCGCGGCGCCGGGGCCCAGCTCAACGGCCGCCGCATCCGGGTCAGCCGGCGCACCCGGCTGGAGGACACCCTGCTGGCCACCGGCTTCCCCTACGCCGACATGACCCACCTGGAGCCTTACCTGGAGATGCTGCGGGTGCTCATTCCCCGCACCGCCGGCATCCGCCGCGCCGGTGCCGCCTCCCTGGACCTGGCCTACGTGGCCGCCGGCCGCCACGACGGCTTCTGGGAGATCGGCCTCAACCTGTGGGACATCGCCGCCGGCGTGCTCCTCGTCGAGGAGGCCGGCGGCCTGGTGGGCGACTTCACCGGCGCCCCGCGCCACCTGGAAACGGGCCACATCGTGGCCGGCAGCCCCAGGATCTTCAAGGCCCTGCTCCAGGCCCTGCGCCCCCACCTGCCCCCGGCCCTGCGCCAGGGCGCCGCCGGGTCCGGATAAAGGCCGCCGCGCCCTCAAGGAAGCCCCCGCCGGGCCGCAATTAGGGACAAGACCCACCACCGGGAACCGTCCCATGCCTTCCGACCGCCGCTCCAACCCCCTCCCCTGCCGCGACAAGGCCCTGGAGATGGCCGTGCGCGAGGCCCAGGCGGCGTTGGAAGAGCTGGCGGCCAGCGCCGCCTACGCGCCCGGCGAGGGCGGCTTCACCATCCTCTCCATCGAGCCACCGCCGCCGGAAGAAGCCCCGGCCCGGCCGCGGGCCAGCGTGCACCGGGTGACGGTGCGCCGTTCCGACGACGTGGTGGCCTTCCTCATGGAACGCGAAGCCCGGGCCGCTCGCGGCCTGCCGCTCACCGCCTGATGGGGCCGGGCGGTTTGACCCGCCGGCGCCTTTTGCGCTAGGTTCTGCAATACCCCCTCGAACGGAGGGGGCAGCCGGGACACGGGAGGAACCGCCGGCATGAACCTGCGCAACCTGCTCATCGCTCTCACGCCGCCGGTGGCGGTCTGCCGCTGGGGCTGCGCCTCCTGCTGCGCCGCCCCCATCGCCGTGTTCTGGATCGCCGGCATCACCGGCATCGTCTACGGATTCCTGGGCGGCCCGGCCCAGCTCCCCCACGTGAGCTGGACCACCGTTGGCCTCGGCGCCGGTCTCTGGGCCATCGCCGCGGTCTGGGCCTGGACCACCCTGCGCAGCGTGGAGGAGGACCTGTCCGATCCCGCCTGCCGCGAGGGCCGCAGCACCATCTGCCGCCTGGTGCCGCCCCGGCCCGACGAGGCCGACCCGCTGGACGAGATCCGCAAGTTCCAACAATAGGCCGCCAGGAGACGGACCTGGTGCAGCCCGGCCCGCCGCGAGGCGGGCCTTTTCCTGCCTCCGCGTACCGGGACCGGAAGACCGAAGGAGAAAAGCCCCTTGGCCGGTGCGTTCGCGCGGCGGACGCACCCTGCACGCCCCGCACCTTCACCACGCCGGGCGGGGTTGGGGGCGTCGCGGAACTCGATGGGCGGCGGAGCCAGCGTAGGGCGGCGTGAGCATCGCGAAAGCCGCCGCGCCACGGCGGCATCGCGCAGCGCGGCCGGGGCCGGAGGACAGATGACGGAAGACGGAAAGGGGCGCCACGCCGGTGTGCCGCTGCGCGGTGCCGCCCTACGTGCCTCCCGCCACCACCCCGTGCACCCAGGCCGGCTCCGCACCCGTCCTCAGCTCCAGCACCCCGTCGCGACCCACCACTTCTTCGGGCGTCCACGCCCGCTCCGTCTCCAGCCGGATTTTGAAGGTGTAGTCCCGCGACAGGCCGTGGTCCTTGCTCTTGAATCCCAGCACCGTGAAGGCATCGTCCGGGTGGCCCGCAAGGCGGAAGAAGAACCGGCTGGCATCGGCGGGGCGCGCGTCCATGG
>JALSIK010000104.1 GCA_026990045.1 Chromatiales bacterium
ACGCGGCCGCTTGCGGTATCGAAGAAGACCAGGCGCCCGTCGCCGGTGACCCGCAGGCCCACCTCGGCCTGCTCCTCCAGGGCCAGGTGCAGCGTGGGGGTGCCGGTACCGCCCGGCACCGGGTAGTCGGCGGCCGGGACCAGGTCGGCGCCGCGGAAGATGGGAAAGACGACGTACAGGAGGTAGAAGAAGATGAGCGTGATGATGACGATGACAGACACGCCGCCCACGGCCACCGCCCGGCGCACCAGCGCGTCCTTGATGAGCCGCCAGCGCAGGTGGCGGGCCGCGGAGGCGGCGGAGATGTCGGCCCCGGCGGCCTTGGACACGGGCTCGCTCATGGGCCGGGATGATACGGGGACTATGTGACAGCCATGTGACAGCGGCCCGGGGCCGGGGCCCCGGGCCGCTCCCGGTCCACCTCCTGGCCTACTCGAGCAGGTCCAGGTTCTTCTTCACCACCCTGGCCGGGAGGGGGATGTAGCCGTCCTTCACCACCACCTGCTGGCCCTGGCGCGAGTTGACCATGCGCAGGAACTCCCGCACCAGCGGCGACAGCGGGCGGTTGGGATGCTTGTTGACGTAGATGTAGAGAAAGCGGGCCAGCGGGTACTTGCCCCGCACCGCGTTCTCCGGCGTGGCCGCGACGAAGGGCTTGCCCGGTTTCTTCGCCAGCGGCACCGCCCGCACGCCGGAGGTGCGGTAGCCGATGCCCGAGTAGCCGATGGCGTTGAGCGAGGCCGAGACCGACTGCACCACCGAGGCCGAGCCGGGCTGCTCGTTGACCGTGTTCTTGAAGTCCCCCTTGCACAGGGCCTTCTTCTTGAAATAGCCGTAGGTCCCCGACACCGAGTTGCGGCCGAAGAGCTGGATGTCGCGGTTCTTCCACGCCCCGGCCAGGCCGAGCTGGCCCCAGCGGGTGATGTCATGGGGATACCCGCACTTGCGGGTGGAGGAAAAGATGGCATCCACCTGCGGGATGGTGAGACCCTCGACGGGGTTGTCCTTGTGCACGTACACCGCCAGCGCGTCGATGGCCACGGGGATGGCGGTGGGCTTGTAACCGTACTTGCGCTCGAACGCCGCGATCTCCTTGGACTTCATCTTGCGGCTCATGGGGCCGAGGTTCGAGGTCCCCTCGGTCAGCGCCGGGGGCGCGGTGGAGGAACCGGCGGCCTGGATCTGGATGTTGACGTTGGGATACAGGCGCTTGAACTCCTCGGCCCACAGGGTCATGAGGTTGGCCAGGGTGTCGGACCCCACGCTGCTCAGGTTGCCGGCCACCCCGGGGGCCTTGGCATAGGCCCCGATGGCCGGGTCCACCTTGGGCCCGGCCGCGGCCGTCCCCCAGGCCAGGAGGGCGGTGGCGATGATGACGCTTTTTTTCAACATTCGTTTCTCTCCCACGGCTTGCGATTCGTCGTTGGCGCGAGTATGGCGCCGCATGATGACGGAAAGTTGATCGCTCCATGACCGTTTTGTGACAGCCGGCTCAGGCCGCCGGGGGGGTCACGGGCGAGTCACCCTCCTGCTCCGGCGCCTCCACCACCAGCTCCGGCGGAAAGTCGCAGCGGAAGGTACTGCCGTGGCCCGGGCTGCTGCGGATGGTGAGCGTCCCGTGGTGCCGGGACAGGATGTGCTTGACGATGGCCAGCCCGAGCCCGGAGCCGCCCGACTCCCGCGACCGGGCCACGTCCACCCGGTAGAAGCGCTCGGTGAGCCGCGGGATGTGGTGGGCGGCGATGCCGATGCCGGTGTCGCGCACCTCGAAGTGGGCGCCGTCGCCGTCCCGGTACCAGCGCACCCGGATCTCGCCTCCCGGCGGGGTGTAGTTGATGGCATTGACGATGAGGTTGAGAAAGGCCGAGTCCAGCTCCTCGGCCACCCCCCGCAGGTGGAGCCGCTGGTCCACCTCCCAGTGGACGTGGTGCTTCTTCTCGGCGTTGAGCAGCTCCGCCTCCTGGCGCAGCGCGGCCAGCAGCCGCGGCACCGGCACGGTTTCGAACACCGGCTCGCGTTCGCCCGCCTCCAGCCGCGACAACAGCATCAGGTCCTCCACCAGCCGGTGCATGCGCGCCGCCTGCTGGCGCATGAGATCCACCGCGTGGCGGCGCTCGTCCTCCGACATGCCGCGGTCGTCCGCCAGGCTCTCCAGGAACCCCTGCATCACCGTCAGGGGCGTGCGCAGCTCGTGCGAGATGTTGGCCACGAAGTCGCGGCGCATGGCCTCCACCCGGCGGAACATGGTCACGTCGCGCACCAGCAGCAATTCCTGGTCCTTGGCATAGGGCACGCGCCGGGCCGACAGCACCACCTGGTCGTCCACCGGCGACTCGAACACCACCCGCTTCTCCAGCCGTCCGGCGTTCATGTAGGTCACGAAATCCGGATGGCGCACCAGGTTGGTGATGCGCTGGCCCACGTCCTGGGGGTAGCGCAGGCCCAGCAGGCGCTCGGCCGAATCGTTCCACCACTCGATGGTGCCGTTGCGGTCCAGCACCACCACCCCGTCGGGCAGCGCGGCGGTGGACTCGCGGAACCGGTTGAGCAGCTTGACGATGCGCTTGTTGCGCTTGCGGGCGCGCTGCTGCAGGCGGTAGATGCCGGTGAACACGTCCTCCCACAAGCCCCACGAGTGGGGCGGCGCGTACTTGCGGCCCTTCTGCAGCCAGCGCTGGAGGCGGACCAGGTTGTAGTAATACCAGCCCAGCAGGCCCGCGAGCAGCAGGGTCAGGGCCCACTGGAGTTCGCCCACCGCCAGCCCCACCACGGCGGCGACGACGGCCAGGCCGAGGATGCGCCAGAGTTCGTCGAGGGCCTGCTCGGGCAAGGGACTCAGACCTGGGTGGAGAACCGGTAGCCCGCCCCGCGCACGGTCTGGACGTAGCGATCGTGGCCGCTGGCCGCCAGGGCCTTGCGCAGGCGGCGGATGTGAACGTCCACGGTGCGCTCCTCGATGAACACGTTCTCGCCCCACACGTGGTCCAGGAGCTGGGCCCGGCTGAAAACCCGCTCGGGATGACTCATGAAGAACCGCAGCAGGCGGAACTCGGTGGGGCCCAGCCGCAGCGGCCGCCCCCCCGAGCTGACGCGGTGTCCCACCGGGTCCAGGACCAGGCCGTCCACCTCCAGCGGCCCCGTCTCCGCCGCCTCCGGCCGTGCCCGGCGCAGCACCGCGCGGATGCGTGCCACCAGCTCGCGCGGCGAGAAGGGCTTGGTGAGGTAGTCGTCGGCCCCCAGCTCCAGGCCGGCGATCTTGTGCTCCTCCTCGGTGCGGGCGGTGAGCATGATCACCGGCAGCCGGCGGGTGGATTCCTCGCGGCGCAGCCGCCGCACCAGCTCCAGCCCGCTCACCCCGGGCAGCATCCAGTCCAGCAGCACCAGGTCCGGGGGCCGCCGCGCGATGCACTCGCGGGCCGCGGCCGCATCACCCGCCTCCTCGATGTCGAACCCCTCCCGGGCCAGGGCGAAGCGCAGCATCTCGCGGATGGCGGCCTCGTCCTCCACCACCAGGATGCGGGCGGTCATGGCCGGCGGGATCCCTTGGGCAGCTTGCATGCCTGGTCCTCGCGGGGTGTGGCTGGAGCGGGCATTGAAGCCCATGCATGTGACACGGTCATGACAACGGGCCGGCCGGCATGCGGTTGACTGGGGCGCCTATATGTTGCCTAATCAAGAGCTTAGCCCTGCGCGCGAAACTGTGACGGAGGCCCGCCGCCGGTCCGGACGGGCCCCTAAAATCGCGTCGCATTCCATAATAATACATCCACCGGCACACACGGGGAACGTTCGTGAAGACCAGGTACCTGCTGTTTCTGCTGTGCTGGCCGCTGGCCGCGGCCGCCGAGACCGACATCCAGCCCGGCACCATGTACGTGGGCGACCAGCTCCGCATCACCGTGCGCACCGGCCAGGGCAACCAGCACCGCATCATCAAGACGCTCAGGAGCGGCGACAAGGTGGAGGTGCTGGAGGCCACCGATACCGGCTACGCCTTCGTCCGCACCGCCGACGGCACCGAGGGCTGGGTCCGCAGCCAGTACCTGGTGGCCGAGCCCATCGCCCGCGACCGGCTGGCGGTGGCGGAAAGGCGCCTGGAACGCCTGGGCAAGCGCGTGGCCGCGCTCAAGGAGAACCTGGCCCAGGTGAAGGCCGAGCGGGCCCGGCTGCAGGAGGAGAACGCGGCCCTGGCCCGCAAGGTGGCGGCGCTGGAGAAGCAGGTGGAGCACCTCAACCAGGTGGCGGCCCGGCCCATCCAGCTGGACAAGGAGAACAAGCAGCTCAAGGCCCGCAGCCTGCAGCTTGAAAACGACCTCCAGCTCAAGATCCGCGAGAACCAGGTGCTCAAGGACCGCTCCGACCGGGAGTGGTTCGTCATCGGCGCCGCGGTGCTGCTGGGCGGCATCCTGCTGGGCCTGGTGCTGCCCAGGCTGCGCATCCGCCGCCGCAGCGGGTGGGATTTATAAGAAGGGTGCTAGGGGCTGGGGGCTGGGGGCTGGAACATGAACCCGGTCCGGCATTCCCGCCCCCGGCAGCCGGCGGCCAGACCCCGGCGGCCGTCAAGGGAGACCGTCCATGAGCCGTGACACCCTGC
>JALSIK010000105.1 GCA_026990045.1 Chromatiales bacterium
AAGATGTCGCCCAGCTCCAGGTTGACGGCGAGGTCGTAGGGCTCGTGCAGGGCGTGGGCCAGCACCCGCAGCTTGCCCGGATTGAAGGCCAGCGGCATGCGGCGGCTGTCCACCTCGAAGATGTGGCGCACCCGCGGATCGCGGGCGAACAGGCGGACGATGCCGGTCTTGCCCAGCCAGTCGATGGTCACGCCGGGTCCGTAATGCGTGCGCAACGGCTCGATGATGCTGGAGGCGTAGGCGGTATCGCCCACCTGGCCGGCGCGGATCACCAGCACGCGGTGGGGGCGGTGTGGGTTGGCTGGCGTCAAGCTGCTCGGGTTTGGTTTAGAATGGCGCCTTCGCGCCACGGGAGCGGTGATCTTAACCCAGCCCGGGAGACCGATGAAGCTGCTGGAACTGTGCCTGTCGCCGGGCCATGGTGGCCTGGAGCTGTATGCCGCCAGGGTGGCCCGGCATTACCGGGGGCGGGGCGTGGTGGCGGTGGTGCGCCGGGGCGGGTTTCTCCGGCAGCGGCTGGAGGAGGCCGGTATCCGGTACCGGACGCTGGCGGTGGGGATCCGGGCCTGGCCGTGGCTGGCGGCACGCAGGCTGGCGCGGCTCATCGACCGGGAAGGCATCGACGTCGTGCACATGCACTGGCGCGGGGACCTCGCCCTGGCCGCACTGGCAAAACGTCTGGCCCGGCGGCCGGTGCGGCTGGTCTACACCCGCCAGATGGCCCTCACCCGGTCCAAGTTCGATCCTTACCACCGCTTTCTTTACCGCCAGGTGGATGCCTTCCTCTGCATCACGCGCCGGCTGGCCGGCGATGCCCGCCGCTTCCTGCCGTTGCCGCCGGAGCGGATCCACGTCCTGTACTACGGGGTGCCGGCCGCGGAGCCGGCACCATGCCGCGAGTTCCTCGACGAGCTGGGCTGGGACGATGATGGCTTCCGGGTGGCGCTGTTCGGCCGCATGGAGCCGGGCAAGGGCCAGCACCTGCTGGTGGAGGCGGTGCGGCGGTTGCGGGCGGCTGCAATCGATGCCCGCGCCGCCCTCGTGGGTCACGTGATGGATCCGGCATACCGGCGGGCACTGGAGGAATCGGTGGCGGCGGGCGGCCTCGACGGAGCCATCGTCTTCCGTGATTTCGTGGCGGAGCCGCAGCGGTACATGGGTTGCTTCCATGCCGTGGTGCTGGCCAGCCGGGAGGAGACCTTCGGCCTGGTGCTGCCCGAGGCCATGCGCGCCGGGACCGCGGTGGTGGGCAGCCGTGCCGGCGGCGTGCCCGAGATCATCGACCACGGCCGCACCGGCCTCATGTTCGAAAGCGGGGATGCCGCGGACCTGGCCCGGTGCCTGGAGCGGCTGGCGGCGGCGGGCCGGGCGGAGGCCGATGCGCGGTTCAGCGAGGAGGCCCATTTCCGGCGGCTGGAGGCGCTGCTGGATTCGGAGGACGGAGGACAGAGGGCGGAGGACAGAGGGCGGAGGACGGAGCCGCGTAGGGGGTGACGGCGGAGCCGGCGCACCATCCCGGCGGCATCGCGCACCGATGCCGCTGCAGGATGTCGCCCGGGCGTCGGCTTTCGCCCCGCTCAAGCCGACCTACGTTCGGAGGACTGAGGACAGAAGAGCGAGGACAGAAAACCGCCTCGCGCAAAACCGGTTCGCCTTGGCGTTCTTTGCGTCCTTGGCGCCTTTGCGTTGAAATTCAGAGGACGGACCCGGCCGTTCGCGGCAGGAAATTGCGGCCGGGGGCCGCTCCTGCGCCATCTCCCTTGACCCGCAGGAGCAGGGCCGTGCTACGCGGTGCGGCCGGACAGCAGGCCGTCGAAGTATGCGATGGTCTTCTTCAGGCCCTCCTCCAGCTTCACCACGGGCTCCCAGCCCAGCTTCTCCCGCGCCAGGCCGATGTCGGGCCGGCGCTGCTTGGGGTCGTCCGCCGGCAGGGGCTTGGTCACCAGGCGCGAGCGGGAGCCGGTGAGTTCCAGCACCTTCTCCGCCAGCTCGCGGATGGTGAACTCCACCGGGTTGCCCAGGTTCACCGGCCCGGTGAAGTCGGCCGGGGAGGCCATCATGCGCACGAAGGCGTCCACCATCTCGTCCACGTAACAGAAGGATCGGGTCTGGGAGCCGTCGCCGTAGAGGGTGATGTCTTCGCCCTTGAGGGCCTGCACGATGAAGTTGGACACCACCCGCCCGTCGTTGGGATGCATGCGCGGGCCGTAGGTGTTGAAGATGCGCACCACCTTGACGGGCAGGCCGTGCTCGCGGTGGTAGTCGAAGCACAGGGTCTCGGCGCAGCGCTTGCCCTCGTCGTAGCAGGCCCGCGGACCGATAGGGTTGACGTTGCCCCGGTAGCTCTCGGGCTGCGGGTGCACCTCGGGGTCGCCATAGACCTCGCTGGTGGAGGCCTGCAGGATGCGTGCCCGGGTGCGCTTGGCCAGGCCCAGCATGTTGATGGCGCCCATGACACTGGTCTTGGTGGTCTTGATGGGATTGTACTGGTAGTGGATGGGCGAGGCCGGGCAGGCCAGGTTGTAGATCTCGTCCACCTCCATGAACAGCGGCAGCACCACGTCGTGGCGCAGCAGCTCGAAGTGGTGGTCGTCCATGAGATGGATGACGTTGTCCCTGGTGCCGGTGAAGAAGTTGTCCAGGCAGATGACGTCGCAGCCCTCGGCCAGCAGCCGCTCGCACAGGTGCGAGCCCAGGAAGCCGGCCCCGCCGGTGACCAGGACGCGCTTGCGGTGGTAGTTCTTCATGCCGGCTGTCTCCCGCGGCCGATGCAGTAATAGGTGAAGCCCAGCTCCGCCATGGCCGCCGGATCGTACTGGTTGCGGCCGTCGAACACGACGGGCTGCTTGAGCAGCGCCTTCATGCGCCCGAAGTCGGGGTTGCGGAACGGCTTCCACTCGGTGACCAGGGCCAGGGCGTCGGCCCCCTCCAGGGCGTCGTACTGGCGGGCGCACAGGGCCAGGGCGCCGCTGTCCAGCCATTCCGGCGGCAGCTCGCGCCGGGCCACCTCGAGTGCCACCGGGTCGTGGGCCCGCACCCGGGCCCCGGCGGCGATGAGGTCTGCGATGACCACCTTCGACGGTGCCTCGCGCATGTCGTCGGTGCCGGGCTTGAAGGCCAGGCCCCACACCGCGACGGTGCGCCCTGCCAGGTTGCCGCCGAAGTGAGCCTTGATCTTGTCCGCCAGGCGGTGCTTCTGGGCCTCGTTGCGGGCCTCCACCGCCTGCAGCAGGCGGGCGTCGAAGCCGATGTCTCCGGCCATCTGCACCAGGGCCTTGACGTCCTTGGGAAAGCAGGAGCCGCCGTACCCGCATCCCGGGTAGATGAACGAGTAGCCGATGCGCGAGTCCGAGCCGATGCCCAGCCGCACCTGTTCCACGTCCACCCCCAGCTCGTCACACAGGTGGGCGATCTCGTTCATGAAGGAGATCTTGGTGGCCAGCATGGCGTTGGCGGCGTACTTGGTCATCTCGGCATCGCGCACCCCCATGACCAGCGTGCAGTCGTGGTTGCGCATGAAGGGTGCGTAGAGCCGGCGCATGCGCTCCGCCGCCCGCCCGTTGTCGGCGCCGATGACCACCCGGTCGGGGTACATGAAGTCCTCGATGGCGGCGCCCTCCTTGAGAAACTCGGGGTTGCTCACCACGTCGAACTCCACCTCGACCCCGCGCGCGTCCAGTTCCGCCTGGATGGCGGCACGCACCTTGTCCGCCGTGCCCACCGGCACCGTGGACTTGTCCACCACCACCGTGTAGTGGTCCAGGTGGCGGCCGATGTCGCGGGCCACGGCCAGCACGTACTTGAGGTCTGCCGAGCCGTCTTCCCCCGGGGGCGTGCCCACGGCGATGAACACGAAGTCGGCCCCGGGCAGGGCCTCGGCCAGCGAGGTGGTGAAGTGCAGCCGGCCCTCGGCCGTGTTCTGCTTCACCATCTCCTCCAGGCCGGGTTCGTAGATGGGGATGGTGCCTGCCTCCAGGGCCGCGATCTTGGTTTCGTCCACGTCCACGCAGGTGACGTTGCAGCCCATCTCGGCGAAGCAGGTGCCGCTCACCAGCCCCACGTAGCCCGTGCCCACCATCACCACTTTCATGCCGTCGGTTCCTCCGTCTTCCAGCGGGGGGTCATGCCTGCGACACGTGCAGGTCGTTCGTGGCCGCGCCCGGCGTCGCGGTCTGCGCCAGCGATGCCAGCACCGCCTGGGCCACCGCCTGCACCGGCGGCGGCCTGCCGTCGGCGCCGAACACCACCCGGTGGCTGCCCCAGCGGGGCGCGTAGCCCCACGGCGGGGTGGCGAAGAAGATCCCCACCGTGGGCCGCTCCAGGGCGATGCCCAGGTGGCGGATGCCGGTGTCGTTGGACACCAGCAGGCGGGCCCCGCGGATGAGGGCGGCGTCGCCGGGGCCCGCGGCCACCCGGAGGACATTGGCGGATCCCGCCACCGGGGCGATGATCTCGTCGGCCACCCGCTGCTCCCAGTCGGCGATGCCGGCCAGCAGCAGGTGATCGTGGTCGGGCAGCTGCACCGCCAGGGTCTGCAGGAGCTGGGAGAAGTGCGCCGGCGGCCAGGATTTCTCGGTGGTCGCCGCGGT
>JALSIK010000106.1 GCA_026990045.1 Chromatiales bacterium
GGGCAGGTGGGGCAGGTGGGGATCATCATTTACGACGTCACCGACATCGCCGTCAACCGCAAGGCGCTGGAGGCGGCCAACGCCAAGCTGGCGGCGCTGAGCCGCACCGATGCGCTCACCCGGCTGCCCAACCGGGGCTACTGGCAGGAGTGCCTGGAACGGGAGTTCCGGCGCCAGCGCCGCACCCGCCAGCCGTGCGCCCTGGTGATGTTCGACATCGACCACTTCAAGAAGGTCAACGACACCTACGGCCACCAGGCCGGTGATGCGGTGATCCGGGCGGTGGCCGACACCGTGCGCGAGACCGCCCGTTCCACCGACATCCCCGGGCGCTACGGCGGCGAGGAGTTCGGCGTCATCCTCATCGACACCACGGCCAGGAACGGACGGGTCTTCGCCGAACGCCTGCGCAAGCGCATCGCCGCCACCCCGGTGGAGCACGAGGGCAGCACCATCGTGTTCACCATCAGCCTGGGGATCGCCGAGGCGTCCGAGACCATGGACACCCCGCAGCAATGGCTGGAAGCGGCGGACCAGGCGCTCTACAGCGCCAAGCGCGGCGGGCGCAACCGCACCGTCATCCACCAGGACTGACGCCGGCCCGGCTCACTTCTCCCATTCGCGCAGGATGGGGGCCTCCCGTTTCTCCAGCAACTGCTCCTCGGCCTGCAGCTCGGTGGCGGCGAACATCACCTTGATGATGCCGGTGTCGCCGGGGGCCTGCCGGGCGCGCAGGCTGCGGGCATGATCGCGCGCCTCCCGGTACTGCTCGAACTCGGCCAGCTTGGTCAGCTCCTTGACGGGGGACCCGGCCGCCTGCTGGATGCGGTAGACGTAGTACGGCATGACATGAACGCCCGGTTGCGAAGGGCCAGGGATTATAGCAGGCCGCGCACCGGTGCCGGAACCAAGACCCCGAAGGGGGCGGGGGATTGCTGCGGCGGGGACAGGGGCGGCGGAACATTGCCGTGAAGGCGGCCCGGGAGTTCCACTTTATAATGGAGAGATGAAGGGCGGTTTTGCGGCGAAGGGGACGGCACCGGCCGCGCGGTGCGCGGCGGCCGGCGCAGCGTGGTGAACGGCGTCCCGGACTGTTTCGCCCTGCGCTCGCCGGCGCCGTTCCGCGGCACCGTGCACCTGGCGGAGCTGGGGCAGGCCCAGGCCGTCACCGACGACGGCCGCCACTGGCGCGTCCAGGTGCGCGCCCGGGTGCGGCCCGCCCCCGGCCGGCCGCTGTCGGACCGGCGGCGGGTGGTGGTGTGCGGCCTGTGGACCGAGCGCGGCGGACTGGCGCCGGTGCCGCTGCCGCCCATGGTGGATGCGGCCGACATTGCCCGGGAGGCGGCACCGCTCCTGGATGCCCTGCCCGCGGCCGCCGGGCGGCTGCCCTTTGCCCCCCGCGACCGCTTCGAACTGTGGCTGCTGGACGGCCGCGGCCGCCTGCCCCTGGTGCTGCTGGCCAGCGCCGTGTCCGGCCCCGGCGAGGTGCCCCGGTTTCCCCGCTGGGAGCCGCTGGGCCCGCTGGAGGCCGGGTTCGCCAGCGAGGCGGCGCAGCACCCGCGGGCCAGCCTGCCGCCGGCGGAGCGCCTGCGCCGCCTGGTCAAGGCCGAGGCCGGGCCGGCCCCGGCGGCACAGTGGTTCGAGCGGCTGCCCGGTGGCGGCGGCCGGGCTCGGGCCGAGAGCCCGGCGGTGGCCGTGCTCGCCGGGCGCCACCTGGCACCGGACCAGTTCCCCGAGGCGCTGCTGCGCGAGGCCTGGCCGGAGGCCGGGGAGGCGGGCCGGCTGGTGGCGGACTACCTGGCCTGGCGCGCGCCGGCGCTGCTCACCCTCCATGGCCTGGGCGAGGCGACCCGGTCGCGGCTGGAGCAGGCCGCCTGCCGCCAGCCCCAGGAGGTGGCCCGCCTGCACCGGCTGTATCCCGCGGTGGTGGACGCCGGGGCCCTGCGCGCGGCCCGGGTGCAGGCCATGATGCAGGCCCGGCCATGATGGGTGGCGTGACGGGGGGCGCTGTCATCGGCGCGCGGGGTGGGATACCCTTGGCGCCATGAGCGGAGGCAGGACGTGAAGGGCCTGGTGCCGCCGGACCCGGAGACCCGCGTCTCCGAGGAGCGGTTCGCCCTGGTGCGCGCGCCGCGCAGGAACCGCAAGCGGTTTCCCGC
Organism: Chromatiales bacterium; assembly: GCA_026990045.1. GTDB lineage: Bacteria > Pseudomonadota > Gammaproteobacteria > CAMYNG01 > CAMYNG01 > JALUTW01. Next base: position 2,160 of record JALSIK010000106.1, read on the forward strand.
CGGCTGTGTCACGGTGGTGGGCAGCCGCGAGTCCGCGCTGGCCGGGGCCGACGCCGCGGGTGGCGTGCACCCGGCGCGGGTGCTGGGTCCCTCCAAGTCCTCCGAGGGGCAATACATCTACTACCTGCTGGAATGGCTGTGACCCGCCCCGCCGCCGGCGGGAGGGTCACCGCGCCAGGGAGGGTGACGCCGTGGAGCGAGAATACAAGCCGTCCGTGTCCCGCCCGGGTTTCACCGGGATCGCCTTCCGTCTCCTCGACCCCGGGCAATGCCAGGCCCTGGCCCGGCTGGCTGCCGCAGCGTGGAACCTGGCGGGGCCCCTGCCCGCGGACCTCCTGGGACTGCGGGGCAGCCAGGCCCGGCTGCCGCATCATTTCGATCCCAACGACCTGCTGCCCCTGTTTCCCGCCGTGAGCCTGGACCGGGATCACCGCCTGGACACCCTTTACTGGCATGACGGCCGGCGGGTGCGGGCCCTGGTCTACGTGCGCCGCCGCTGGGGCGGACCCGTGTTCCGCAAGGGCGAGCAGTACCAGCTGGTGCTGGGGACCGATGGACTGCCGCGCCTTCACCACCTGTATCCCGCCCGCACCCCGGCGGGGGTGATGCAGTGCCTGCTGCTGCACGAGGTGCTGGGGACCCTGCACCATGCCCCGGATCACGGCCCGGGCGGCCGGCTGCTGCTGGACCCCGGTGCGGGCCCGGGGCCCGGCGTTCCGGCTCCCTGCGTCTGGCTGGGAGAGCGCGGGGCGGTGGTGCAGGTGCCGCGCTGGTCCCGCCGCCACGGGCTCCGCGAGCTGGAATACGCCGTCGATTTCGGCGGCGGGTGCCACCTGTTGTCGGAACGCCCGTTGGGGCCGGAGCCCTGAGGGCCGCCGCCGTTGCGGGGCAGGCGGCGGGACCCCGCCCGGGGCCCCGCCGGGGCGTCAGCCGGAATCGCCCGCGTGAACGTGGCCGTGGGCGATTTCCTCGGCGGTGGCCTCGCGCACGGCCACCACCTTCACGTCGAAATTGAGCGTCATGCCCGCCAGCGGGTGGTTGCCGTCGATGGTGACGTCGTCACCCTCCACCCCCACCACGGTGATGATGAGGGTGTCGCCCTCGGGAGTCTGGGCATGGAACTGGCGCCCCACCTCGATCTCGTCGGGCGTGTCGAACATCTCGCGCGAGACCACCTGGCGCAGGGTTTCGTCGCGGGGGCCGTAGCCCTCCTCGGGTTCGATGCGCACCGCCACTTCGTCCCCCGCAGCCTTGCCGGCCAGGGCCTTTTCCAGGCCCGGGATGATGTTGTGGGCGCCATGGAGGTAGGCGAAACGTCCGCCCTCGGAGCGGTCCAGGATGTTGCCGCTGTCGTCGGTCAAGGTGTAGTCGATGGTGACGACTTTCTGATCGGCGATTTGCATGTGTCAGAGTCCCCGGTTTCTGTGATGTGTTGAGTGTCAGGATGCTGAAAAAGGCCTTCCTGGACCTCCTCCAACGTGTCGCACCCGGCGCTGGTCCGGGTCCGGCTCCCGGCCCGGACACCTGCGTGCCCGGGCCGCGGGCGGGGCCTTCCTGCCCCGCGCGGACGCCCACGGGTCCGGCTCACCGGTCAATGGACCAAGAACGATACGGGAACATTGCGGTGGGACGGGCGGGAATGGACGAATTCGAAACCTAGTGTAGCACATTCCCACGTCGCCGGCTTCCCGGCGCGGGGACCCGGTGCCGGGCGGCCGGCGGGACCCGGAAGCCGGGAGACGGTGTGGTAAGCTGCGCGGGAAATAACAGGAGGCAACCATGGCCGCTTCGGCAACCCGGGTCATCGTCGCCGCCCTGCTGGGCAACACCGCCATTGCCATCACCAAGTTCGCCGCGGCCTGGTTCACCGGCAGCTCGGCCATGCTCTCGGAAGGGATCCATTCCCTGGTGGACACGGGCAACCAGCTCCTGCTGTTGTACGGGCTGCGGCGCTCGCGCCGTCCGCCGTCGCCGGAATTTCCCTTCGGCCACGGCAAGGAAATCTATTTCTGGTCCTTCGTGGTGGCCATTCTCATCTTCGCCGTGGGTGCCGGGGTCTCCATCTACGAGGGGCTCAACCACATCCGGCACCCCCAGGTCATGGTCGATCCCCTGGTGAACTACGTGGTGCTGGGGCTGGCGCTGGTGTTCGAAGGCGTGGCCTGGTTCATGGCCTTCCGCGCCTTCGGTCGCGTGCGCGGGCGGCGGGGTTACATCGAGGCGGTGCGCCGGGGCAAGGATCCCACCCTGTTCGTGGTCCTGTTCGAGGATTCCGCGGCCATGGTCGGCCTGCTGGTGGCGGGGGCCGGCGTGGCCCTGGCCCAGCTCACCGGCAATCCCCTGTACGACGGCCTGGCCTCGGTGGTCATCGGGCTGGTCCTCGCGGGCACCGCGGTGTGGCTGGCGGTGGAGAGCAAGG
>JALSIK010000107.1 GCA_026990045.1 Chromatiales bacterium
CTGGATCCCGGCTTCGACAGCCCGGCGGCGGGCGGGCGGCTCGCGCACACGGGCACCGGCCTCGGCAGCCGGTCGCTGCCCGGGGTCCCCAACCTGCTGCGGGTCCTCGTCGTGGAGGCCGAAGGCGCGCCGGGAGGGCTCCAGCCCGGCCTCGTGGGCGTGGTCGAATTCGAGGTGGACGACCAGACCCCGGAAGACCTGGCGGTGGGCCTGGAGCGGCTGCGGGCGCACGCCGGCGTGCTGGACGTGCTCCAGTACCCGGTGACGGGCAAGAAGGGGCGCCTGGCCGTGGCCGTGCGCCTGCTCACCGAGCCGGGGGCCGTGGAGCGGGTGGCCGCGGCGTGCCTGCAGGAGACCCGCACCCTGGGCCTGCGCTGCGGCACGGTGCGGCGGCTGGCCGTGCCGCGCCGCACGGTGGAAGTGGACGGTCCCGGCGGGCCGGTCCCGGTGAAGATCGCGGACCGGCCCGGGGGCGCGACGGCCAAGGCCGAAATGGACCACGTGCGCCACGTGGCCGGCACCCGCCCGCGCGACGACGCCCGGCGCCGGGCCGAGCGCCTGGCCCTGGACAAGGCGGAGGACGGCGAATGAGTACCGACGGCCCGCGCCACCTGCGGCGGCTGGCGAGCCGGCTGCGCGAACACGGGCGCCTGGCCATCGCGGTGAGCGGGGGCGTGGACAGCCTGACCCTGGCCGCGGCGGCCCACCGCACCCCGGGGGTGACGGCAGAGATGTTCCACGCCGTCTCGCCGGCAGTGCCCGCGGCCGCCACCGCCCGCGTGCGCCGCCTGGCCGCGCGCGAGGGCTGGCACCTGCGCCTGCTGGATGCCGGCGAGATGCGCGACCCCCGCTACGTGGGCAACCCCGTGGACCGCTGCTACTTCTGCAAGGGCCTGCTCTACCGCGCCATCGCCGGCCTCTCGCCGTGGCGCCCGGCCTCGGGGGCCAACCTCGACGACCTCGATGACTACCGGCCGGGCCTCAAGGCCGCGGCCGAGCACGGCGTCGCCCACCCCTTCATCGAGGCCGGCCTGGACAAGGCGGCGGTGCGCGCGGTGGCCCGGCACCTGGGCTTGGGTGCCATCGCGGAGCTGCCGGCCTCGCCCTGCCTGTCCAGCAGGGTGGAAACCGGCCTGCCCATCGATCCCGCCCTGCTCGCCGCCATCGACCGCGCGGAGACCGTCCTGCGCGCCGTGGTCCCGGCCGCCACCGTGCGCTGCCGCGTGCGCGCCCGCGGCATCGAGGTGGAAGTGGACCGCGCCGTCCTCGCGCGGTGGTCGCCCCGGGACCGGGACGAGATCCGCCGGCGGGTGGCCGCGGCCCTGGGCCCGGCCGCGGCGGCCGGGGTGTCACTGGCCCCCTACCGCCGGGGCTCGGCCTTCGTGGGCGACAAGACCCCATGAGTGACATCCGGCTCGACCTGGACCGCCCCCGCCGCCTGGGTTTCGACGAGGCCATCTACTGCGAGGGCAAGCCCGCGCCTCACCTGGACGAGATCATCGCCCGGGCCCGGGCCGACGGCCACCGCCTGCTCCTCACCCGCCTCGGCGAGGACCGGTTCATGGCCCTGGCACCGGAACACCGCACCGCGCTCGATTTCGATCCCCTTTCGCGCACCGCCTTCCTCGGCCCCGTGCCGCCCGCCGCCGCGGCGCGGGTGGCGGTGCTGTGCGCCGGCACCTCCGACGTGCCCGTGGCGCGCGAGGCGGTGCGGACCCTGCGCTATCACGGCCACGGGGCGCGGACCCTGTTCGATGCCGGGGTGGCCGGGCTGTGGCGGCTGCTGGATCACCTGGAGCGGCTCGACGGCATGGCGGTGGCCATCGTGGTGGCGGGCATGGACGCGGCCCTGCCCAGTGTGGTGGGCGGGCTGTTCCCGGGCGTGGTCATCGGCGTGCCCACCAGCATCGGCTACGGGGTGGCCGCGGGCGGCGAGACCGCCCTGCACGCCATCCTGGCCAGTTGCGCCCCCGGCATCACCGTGGTCAACATCGACAACGGCTACGGCGCCGCCATTGCCGCCCTGCGGGCCCTGCGCCGCGATCCCGCCTGACCCGGCGCGCCGGGGGCCGGAAGCGCCGCGCACCCGGGCACGACCGTTCAGCCCGTCTCGCAGCGGTTGCGCCCGGCCTGCTTGGCCCGGTAGAGGGCGCCGTCGGCGCGGGCGAAGATGGACTCGGGCACGTCGCCCTTGCGGTACTCGGTGAGCCCGCAGGAGGCGGTGATGGGCACCGGCTCCTGCCGGTAGTGGAAGTCCAGGCCGGCCACGGTCTGGCGCAGGTCCTCGGCGATGCGGCGGGCGTCGTCCAGCCGGGTCTCGGGCAGCAGCACCACGAACTCCTCGCCGCCGTAGCGGGCGATGAAGTCGGAGGCCCGCATGCGCCGCACCAGGGTCTGGGCCAGCACCCGCAGCACCTTGTCGCCGGCCTGGTGGCCGTACCGGTCGTTGACCTGCTTGAAGTGGTCCACGTCCCACACCATCAGGCACAGGGGGTTCCCGTAACGGTCGGCCCGCGCCAGCTCGGCCTGGATGCGGTCCATGTAGGCCAGGCGGTTGGGCACGCCGGTGAGGGGATCGCGCAGGGCGCGCAGGTGCTCCTCGGCCAGCTGGCTGCGCAGCTGCTCGGTCTCCCGTTCCATGGCGGACAGGCGCTGCGTGAGTTCGTCCAGCTGTTGCTCGGCGCGTTCGGCACGCCGGGCCTGGCTGGTGCGGAAGGCCTCCATGTGGCTGCGGATGTTGTGCAGGCTGGCCTGCACCGCGGCCTTGATCCCGGCCAGGTCGCCGCCGGCCAGGGCGTCCTCGATGGTGCCCACCTCGCGCCCCACCGCGTCGTCGAGCCGGCTGCCTTCCTCGTGGCTGTCGGCGTGGAGCCGGGCGGTGTCCTGCAGGCCGGCATCGATCTCGCGCAGCCCTTCGGTGAGCTGCTTGAGAAACGCCTCCAGCTCCATCTTCTCCGCTTCCAGCCGCCCGCGCATGACGGCCACCAGGTCGGCGGTGTCGGCCACGGCCTTGCCCAGCGCCACCCAGCTCACCTCGCCCGCGAGCCCGGCCTTGATGTTCTCTGCCCGCTCGCTCAGGTCCTCGGGCAGGGTCAGGCGCTCGATGAGCTGGACCAGCACCTCGGCCCCGGCGGCGAGGGAGGGAGCACGGGGCAGCGCCCCGGGCGCCGCCGCGGCGGGTGCGGCCGTGGCCTCCGCCGGCGGGGGGTCCTGCTCCGCGGGCGCGGCGGCGGCGGGCGCCGGGGCGCGGGTCTCGGCCTCGCCGGCCCCGTCGTCCCCGTCGCGCTGGAACAGGCGCGCGAGCAGGCCGCCGCGTTCGCCCTCGGTGTCGGGCGCCGGGGCCAGCAGCGCATTGAGGATCCGGGCCACTTCCGCCGCGAGCCGGACCGGGTCGCCGCCTTCGGCCTGGCGGGCGACGGCCTGGCGCGCCTGGCGCAGGGCCTTGCGCGCGCCGCGCGGCGGCTTGAGCTCGTCCAGCAGGTGCTCCAGCACGTCCGCCGGGCGCACGGGGGCGGCGCCGCCGCGGCGGGCCTCGTCCAGGCGCACGATGTCCTCGCCCAGCTCGGCCAGGGCGCGCCTGAGGCGCAGGGTCTCGGTCCCTTCGCGCAGGTAGCCGCGCAGGGTGTCCGCCTTGCGCACCAGCTCCGGCACCGTGGGGTCCACCGCCAGGGTCAGGCGCGAGACCGCCTGGCGCAGGACCTCCTCCACCTCCTGCCACTGGCGCTCCTTGCGCTCCAGCTCCTCCAGGCTGTCGTAGTACTTGCGCCGCCAGCGCTCGAGCTGCTGTTCCACGGGCTGGCGCGGATCGGGCATGGCGGGATGTCAGGCGTGGTGGACCGCGTGTCGCAGGCCCCGCGGCAGCCGGATGTCCATGGCGATGGGCAGGTGGTCCGAGTAGGCCGGCAGCGCCGGCACGCCCAGCTCGTCCACCGCCAGGCCGGAGCTCACCAGGATGTGATCGATGTGGCGCTGCGGCCGCCAGGAGGGAAAGGTGTGCACCTCCTCCAGCGGCTCGTGCAGGTGGGTGCGGGCGAACAGCCGGCCCATCTCCGGGCTGTCGGCGGCGCAGTTGAAGTCCCCCATGACGATGGTGTGGGGGAACTCGTTGACCATGTCGGCGAGGTAGTCGAGCTGGCTGGCGCGGGCACGGCGCCCCAGGGCCAGGTGGAGGATGAACACCGCCAGCGCCTCGGCCCCGGTGCCGTAACGGGCGAGGATGGCGCGCCGGCCCGGGATCATGCCCGGCAGCTTGAGGTCGTGGATCTCCGCCGGCCGCAACCGGCTGAGCAGGCCGTTGCTGTGGCGTGCCACGTGGCCCAGGTTGCGGTTGACCTGGTGGTGCCAGTAGGGGAACCCCGCCACGTGGGCCATGTACTCGGTGAGGTTGATGAAGTTGCTGCGCAGGCTGCCGGCGTCCACCTCCTGCAGGCCCACGATGTCGTAGTCGTGCAGGCGCCGGGCCAGCTGCTCGATGTTGTGCAGGCGCTCGGTGTGGGGCAGCACGTGCTTCCAGCTGTGCAGCAGGTAGTGGTGG
>JALSIK010000108.1 GCA_026990045.1 Chromatiales bacterium
TCGCGGTGGCTGGCCACGAGTTCCGATGGTTTCATGCCGGTTTTGCAGGTCCCGCCCATTCAGGGAATCATAGGCAAGGTTGGTGGGTCCGGCAACCGCCGGCGCCCCGGGGCGGCCTTACTCCAGCACTTCCACCCCGGTCTTGGTGCCCAGCAGGAGGACGTCGGCGGGGCGGCGGGCGAACAGGCCGTTGGTCACCACGCCCACGACGTTGTTGAGGGTCTCCTCCAGGGAGACGGGGTCGAGGATGTCCAGGCCGTGGATGTCCAGGATCACGTTGCCGTTGTCGGTGACGAAGCCCTCGCGCAGGACCGGCTCGCCGCCCAGCTTGACGATCTCCCGGGCCACGTAGCTGCGGGCCATGGGGATGACCTCCACCGGCAGGGGAAAGCGGCCCAGGCGGTCCACCAGCTTGGTCTCGTCGGCGATGCAGACGAACTTGTCGGCCACCGCGGCGACGATCTTCTCCCGGGTCAGGGCGCCGCCGCCGCCCTTGGTGAGGTGCAGGTGGCGGGTGGACTCGTCGGCCCCGTCCACGTAGACCTCCAGCCTGTCCACGGTGTTGAGGTCCAGCACCGGGATGCCGTGGCCGCGCAGGCGCTCGGCGCTGGCCTCGGAGCTGGCCACGGTGCCCTCGATGCGGCCCTTGATCCGGGCCAGCTCGTCGATGAAATAGTTGGCCGTGGAGCCGGTGCCGACGCCCACGATGGTACCGGCGGGCACGTAGTCGATGGCGGCGCGGGCCACCGCCTGCTTCATCTCGTCCTGGGTCATCTCGCTCTCCGGTGTCGGGCGCCGGGACCGGCGTTGACCGCGCATTATATTAGGCATTACCCTGCGGGTTCCAGCGCTGCACCCGTCTGGTGCGCGCCGCACCGGAAGATTTGATGCCCCGCGACTATCCCGACAGGATCCGCAGCACCCACGTCTACGAGGTGGCCCGGGAAACCCCCCTGGAGCAGGCCCCGGGCCTGTCCCGCCGCCTGGGCAACACCGTCCTGCTCAAGCGGGAGGACCTGCAGCAGGTGTTCTCGTTCAAGCTGCGCGGGGCCTACAACAAGATGGCCGGCCTGGACCCCGCCCGGCGCGAGCGGGGCGTCATCGCCGCCTCGGCCGGGAACCACGCCCAGGGGGTGGCGCTGGCGGCCGGCCGGCTGGGGCTGCGGGCGGTCATCGTCATGCCCCGGACCACGCCCGACATCAAGGTGGACTCGGTGCGCCGGCTGGGGGCCGAGGTGGTGCTGCACGGCAACACCTACGACGACGCCTGCGACCGGGCCGAGGCCCTGGCCCGGGAGGCGGGGCTCACCTTCATCCATCCCTACGACGACCCGGAGGTCATCGCCGGCCAGGGCACCATCGCGCTGGAGCTGCTCAACCAGCGCCCGGAGGGGTTCGACGCGGTGTTCGTTCCCGTGGGCGGGGGCGGGCTCATCGCCGGCATCGGCGCCTACCTGAAGTCGGTGCGGCCGGGGATCCGGGTCGTCGGGGTGGAGCCCGACGACGCCCCCTGCATGGCCCGGGCGCTGGCCGCCGGCGAGCGGGTGGTGCTGGACCAGGTGGGGATCTTCGCCGACGGCGTGGCGGTGCGGCAGGTGGGCGAGGAGCCCTTCCGCCTGGCCCGAACCGTGGTGGACGAGATGATCCTGGTGTCCACCGACGAGATCTGCGCCGCCATCAAGGACATCTTCGACGACACCCGCTCCATCGCCGAGCCGGCGGGGGCCCTGGCGGTGGCGGGGCTCAAGAAGTACGTGGAGCGGGAGGGCTGCCGCGGCCGGGTGCTGGTGGCCATCGACTCCGGCGCCAACATGAACTTCGACCGCCTGCGCCACGTGGCGGAGCGGGCGGAGCTGGGCGAGGGCCGCGAGATCCTGTTCGCCGCCACCATTCCCGAGCGGCCCGGCAGCTTCCGGGCCTTCTGCGACATCATCGGCAATCACGGCATCACCGAGTTCAACTACCGCTACGCCCGGCCCGAGGAGGCCCACGTCTTCGTGGGGGTGAAGGTGGAGGACGTGGCCCGGGACAAGCCGGCCATCCTGGAGGCCCTGCGCAGCCGGGGCTACCCGGTGGTGGACATGTCCGACAACGAGATGGCCAAGATGCACGTGCGCTACATGGTGGGCGGGCGGGCCAACGGGGTGGCCGACGAGCGGCTGCTGCGGTTCGAGTTCCCGGAGCGCCCCGGGGCCCTGCTGCGGTTCCTCAACCGCCTGGGCGACCGCTGGAACATCAGCCTGTTCCACTACCGCAACCACGGTGCCGCCTACGGGCGCGTCCTGGCCGGGATCCAGGTGCCGGAGGCCGACCTGGCCGCCTTCCGCGTCTCGCTGGAGGAGATCGGCTACCCCTGGTGGGAGGAGACGGACAACCCCGCCTACGGGTTGTTTCTGCGCTGATCCGGCGCCTTTCCGGCGCGGGATGGGGCTGGGGGCTGGCGGCTGGGATGTCGCTGTGCGGCGTGCAGGTGGCCCTGTCCGGCGGCATCGCTTCGCGGTGCCGCCCTACGTCTGTCCTCCGTCCTCTGTCTTCTGTCCTCCGAACTGCGGTTCCGCGTTGATCCGGCGCCTTTCCGGCGCGGGATGGGGCTGGGGGCTGGGGGCTGGCGGCTGGGATGTCGCTGTGCGGCAGGGGCGTAGGTCGGCTTGAGCACAGCGAAAGCCGACACCGCGGTGGGCTTGCCTGGCGGCATCGCTTCGCGGTGCCGCCCTACGTCTGTCCTCCGTCCTCTGTCTTCTGTCCTCCGTCCTCCGAAAGAAAAAGGCCCGCTTGCGCGGGCCTTCTTCAGGGTGCCGGCCGGGCCTCAGCGGCGCCGGGCGGTCTTCTTCTTGGCGGTTTTCTTCTTGGCCTTCTTCTTGGCTACCTTCTTTTTGGCCTTTTTCTTGGTCGCCTTCTTCTTGGCCTTCTTCTTGGCGGTTTTCTTCTTGGCCTTCTTCTTGGCTACCTTCTTTTTGGCCTTTTTCTTGGTCGCCTTCTTCTTGGCGGCCTTCTTCTTGGCCTTCTTCTTCGCGACCTTCTTCTTGGCCGCCCGCTTCTTCGCGGTCTTCTTGGCCGCCGTCTTCCTGGCGACCCGCTTCTTCGCGACCTTCTTGCGGGTCGCGGTCTTCTTCTTGGCTTTCTTCTTTGCTGCCATAGCGTTAGACCTCCAGTTGAGCATTGAACTTTCGCTGAGTATAGCCAAGTTGATCAAAAATGCTAGTAAGTTCGTGAATTTTTTGGCGCAGCGAAAAACGCCTGTATTGCAGTCCCGGCGGGCACCATGCGCAGCGGGCAGGCATGCGCGGAACGTGGCAACGGCGCGGGCAGTGTACAGCGGCGTGGCTGCATCGCATCAATGGGGCTGTCGTGCGATGCCGTCGCTGCGCGTGACTGACAGGATGTTGAAAAAGGCCGTCCTGGGCCTTTTCAACGCGCCGAACCCGGCACAGGTCCGGGTTCGGCTACGCCGAAGCAAGCGCTTGGGCGCTTGATTCGCGGGCGGGGCATCCCTGCCCCGCCTTGGCAGGCCGTTTTTCAACAGCCTGCTAAAGTCGGCCCCGCGTCTGGTCGATAAGATGCGGTTTCATCCGGCCGTGCCGCGCGGTGTCGAGTGCATGTTCCGGACACTCGCCGGATGCGCGGTGCATGTGTTTTCCGGCATGGCGTGATGTGCGCGCATCATGCCGTGGAACACGCGATGGCCGCGAAAAATATTGCATCTTGCAACATTTTTTGCGGCGGTGGATGCCCGGGAAGGGTCAGCGGGCGCCGGATTTTTCCAGGGCGAGGATGAACTTCCATTGCTCCGGCGTCACCGGCATGACCGACAGGCGGTTGCCGCGCCGCAGCAGGGGCATGTCGGCCAGTTCCCGGTGCCGCTTGAGCTCTTCGAGGGTGATGACGCGTTTGAGCCTGCGTTCCAGCTTGATGTCCACCATGTACCAGCGCGGGTTGTCGGGGCTGCTCTTGGGGTCGTAGTACTTGGAGCGGGGGTCGAAGGCGGTGAAATCGGGGTAACCCTCGCGCACCACGCGGGCGATGCCCACGATGCCCGGCGTCTTGCAGTTGGAGTGGTAGAAGAACACCTTGTCGCCCTTCTTCATCTGGTCCCGCATCATGTTGCGGGCCTGGTAGTTGCGCACCCCGTCCCAGTGGTCGGTCTGGTCGGGCTGGGCCGCCAGGTCGTCGATGCCGTAGACGTCGGGTTCGGACTTCATCAGCCAGTGGTTCATGGTGCCGGGTCTCCGGGTGGTTCCCACGGGCGCAGAATATACCGCAGCCGGCCCGGGGCGTGTTGGAAATTCAGCGAGTTCTTAAGTACTTAAGTGCATGGCAGGGCTTGCCTGCCGAGACCGGCGCCTGTATAAAAAGTGTCCCGCGTCACAACACCAATAATGAAAAGCCGGCCGCCGCGGGGGCCGGCCCCGGGAGAAGGAGAACGACATGAAACGGCGCAGGCCCGATCTGTTGTTCGTC
>JALSIK010000109.1 GCA_026990045.1 Chromatiales bacterium
GCGGGCGGCGGCGGGCGAGCCGCACACCCTGCGCTTCGCGGTGCCCCCCGGGCGCACCGTGCGCTTCGACGACCTGGTGCGCGGGTCCCAGTCCTTCGCCAGCGACGACCTGGGGGACTTCGTGGTGCGCCGGGCCGACGGCAGCCCGGCCTTCTTTTTCAGCAACGCCGTGGACGATGCCCTCATGGGCGTGACCCACGTCCTGCGCGGCGAGGACCACCTGGCCAACACGCCGCGCCAGCTCCTGTTGCTGGAGGCCCTGGACCTGCCCGCGCCGGCCTACGGCCACCTGGGCCTGGTCACCGGTGCCGACGGCGCGCCGCTGTCCAAGCGCAACGGCAGCCGCAGCCTGCGCGAGCTGCGCGAGGCGGGATTCCTGCCCCTGGCCGTGGTCAACTACCTGGCCCGGCTGGGCCACACCTTCGAGCAGGACCCGGGTCTGGCGGACCTGGCGGGGCTGGCGGCGGGGTTCGACCCGGCCCGGCTGGGGCGGGCGCCGGCGCGGTTCGACCCGGACCAGCTCCGGTACTGGCAGAAGGCGGCGCTGGCCGCGCTGGACGATGCCGCCCTGTGGGACTGGCTGGCGGCCTCGGCCGCGGGGCCCGGGCTGGAGCGGCTGGTGCCGGCGGGCACCGGGCCGGCCCTGGTGGCCGCGGTGCGCGAGCTGGTGGTGCTGCCGGAAGACGCCCTGGCCTGGGCCCGGCGCCTGTTCGGCGGGGAGGCCGACGCCGGGGCGGAGGAGGTGATGGCCGGGACCGGGGCCGGTTTCTACCGCGAGGCCCTGGCACTGGCGCGGCAGGGCAGCGGCGGGTTCGCCGCCTTCGCCCGCGAGCTGGGCGAGCGCACCGGGCGCCGGGGCAAGGCGTTATACTTGCCGCTTCGCGCCGCGCTCACCGGGGCCGTGGCCGGGCCGGAGCTGGCACGCATCTGGGACCTGCTGGGCCCGGAGCGGGTGGCGGCCCGGCTGCGGCAGGCGGCCGGCCTGTCCGGTGCATGAAGCCGCGCTGTCGGGACATCCATCGCCATGCTGCAGATTTACAACTCGCTCACCCGCCGCAAGGAGACCTTCCAGCCGCTGGACCCCGCCAACGTGCGCATGTACGTGTGCGGGATGACGGTCTACGACCACTGCCACATCGGCCACGCGCGCGTGCTGGTGGTGTTCGACGTGGTCTATCGCCACCTGCGCCACGTGTACGGCGCCGGCCACGTGACCTACGTGCGCAACATCACCGACATCGACGACAAGATCATCCAGCGCGCCAACGACAACCACGAGCCGGTGGAGGCGCTCACCGAGCGCTACATCGAGGCCATGCACGAGGACGCGACGGCCCTGGGCGTGCTGCCGCCGGACCACGAGCCGCGGGCCACGCTGTTCATGTCGGCCATCGTCGAGATGATCCAGGCCCTGCTGGACAAGGGCTATGCCTACGTGGCCGCCAACGGCGATGTGTACTACGACGTGAGCCGGTTCCCGGACTACGGGCGCCTGTCGGGCAAGCGGCTGGAGGACCTGCGGGCCGGGGCCCGGGTGGAGGTGGACGAGGCCAAGGACGACCCGCTGGACTTCGCCCTGTGGAAGGCGGCCAAGCCGGGCGAGCCGAGCTGGGACTCCCCCTGGGGGCCGGGCCGGCCGGGCTGGCACATCGAGTGCTCGGCCATGTCCACCCGCTGCCTGGGGGACGACTTCGACATCCACGGCGGGGGCATGGACCTCCAGTTTCCCCACCACGAGAACGAGATCGCCCAGTCGGTGGCGGCCACCGGTCACGGCTTCGCCCGGGTGTGGATGCACAACGGCTTCGTGCGCGTGGACGACGAGAAGATGTCCAAGTCCCTGGGCAACTTCTTCACCGTCCGCGAGGTGACCGCGCGCTATGCGCCGGAGGTGGTGCGCTACTTCATCCTCACCAGCCACTACCGCAGCCCGCTCAACTACTCCGACGCCCAGCTCGACGCCGCCCGCGACGCCCTCACCGGGCTCTACGTGGCCCTGCGCGAGGCACCGGCGGGCGGGGAGGCGATGGCCGACCATCCCCTGGCCCAGCGTTTCGAGGGGGCGATGAACGACGACTTCAACACCCCCCAGGCGCTGGCCGCGCTGCACGAGCTGGCGCACGAGGTCAACCGCGCCCGGGGGGCCGGGCACGGCGCCCTGGCCGCCACGCTGCGGGCCCTGGGCGGGCGCCTGGGCCTGCTGCAGCAGGCGCCGGAGGATTTTCTGCGCGGCGGGCCCGGGGGCGGCGGGCTGGACGAGGCCGAGGTGGAAGCCCTCGTCGCCGAGCGCGAGGCGGCGCGGGCGGCGCGCGACTGGGCGCGGGCCGACGCCCTCCGCGACCGGCTGCTGGAGGCCGGCATCGTGCTGGAGGACACCCCGGACGGGACCCGGTGGCGGCGGCGCTGAGGCCGGGCCGGCGGCCGCGGGACCGGGAACCACGGCCGCCGCCGCGGGTCACAAGCCCGGAAGGAAGGAGCGGAACATGGGACGCACGGCAGGAACGTTGCTGATGTTGCTGTTGCCGGCACTGGTGCCGGCACGCCTGGCGGCCGACGCCGGACAGGTGCTCGAGGAAGACGGGGGACACGTGCGGACCTGGAACGCCTTCGCCGCGAACCTGCTCGAGCTGCACCGGCGCCAGATCGCCGGGCGCGAGGTGGAGGTGAAGCACAGCGTGGGCGGCTATGCCGGCGATCCCCATTTCTACCGCCAGGTGGAGTACTACGACAAGGCCAGCGGCCGGCTCATCAGCCGGTTGCAGTGGGAGCGCGAGAATCCCGAGGCCCTGCATGCGGCCGAGGTCTACCTCTACGACGACCGGGGCCGCGTGATCCGGGATTACGCCGTGGCCTACCTGCCGCGCTACCGCAATGCGCCGTCGCAGACCCTCATTTTCCTCCATGCTTACCACGGCGGCCTGCATGCGTTCCGTTCCTTCGATGCCTCGGGTGAGCTGCTGTTCGAACGCTGCGAGGGGAACTGGCAGGGACGCGAGGTGTCCCTGATGCTGGACGCCGACGAGATCGAAGAGGCGGCCTACGAAAAGCGGCAGTTCAACCGCGGCCCCATGGCCACGGAGGATTACCGCCGCTGTTTCGGCAAGGTGGAGCACACGGCGGAGGCGTACCTGGTGCCCCGGTGAGGGGTGGGCGATTTTCAACCCGAAAAGGAGGGTTTCGATGAAGACGACGTTGCAGACGTTGGCGGCCGTATGCCTGGCCGGTGCCATGGGGTTCGCCGTGGCGGGGGGTGATCACGGCCATGGGAAGGACCACGGGCACCACGCGGACAAGGGCGGCCACGGGCACCATGGCCACGGCGGGGGAGCTGCCGGCCAGCCGGGCAAGAAGGCGGCGGTGACCCGGACCGTGACCGTGCGCATGAGCGATGACATGCGTTACACCCCCAGCCGCATCGAGGGCCGGCCCGGGGAGACGGTGCGCATCATTGCCCGCAACGAGGGGCGCATGCGTCACGAGCTGGTCCTGGGGACCGCGGACGAGCTGGCCGAACACGCGGAGATGATGCGCAAGAATCCCCACATGAAGCACTCGGATCCAAATTCCATCTCGGCGGCGCCGGGCGAGAGCGCGGAGATCATCTGGCAACTGCCGGAAAGCGGGGTGGTGGAGTTCGGGTGCCTGATCCCGGGCCATTTCGAGGCCGGGATGCGGGGTAAAATCGTCGTCGCGGGCGGTTGAGCGGCGGCCGGGGCGGGCGGCCGCCGGCCGCGATCAGCCGGTCTGCCCGTCCTGCATCTCGGCCGCCTGCAGGGTGTTCTGCAGCAGGGTGGCCACGGTCAGGGGGCCCACGCCGCCGGGCACCGGGGTGATCCAGCCGGCGCGCTGGGCCGCGGCCTCGAACTCCACGTCTCCCACCAGGCGGCCGTTCGCGGTGCGGTTGATGCCCACGTCGATGACGATGGCGCCGGGCCGGATCCACTCACCGGGGATCAGACCGGGCTTGCCCACCGCCACCACCAGGAGCTGGGCCCGGGCCACCTCGGCGGCCAGGTCCCGGGTGAAGCGGTGGCAGACGGTGACCGTGCACCCGGCCAGCAGCAGCTCCAGGGCCATGGGCCGCCCCACGTGGTTGGAGGCCCCCACCACCACCGCGTCCAGGCCCCGCACCTCGGCCCCGATGTGCTCCAGCAGGGTCATGATGCCGGCGGGGGTGCAGGGTCGCAGGGCCGGCTGGCGCACGGCCAGCCGGCCCACGTTGTAGGGATGGAAACCGTCCACGTCCTTGTCCGGGCGGATGCGCTCGATGACCGCCTGGGTGTCCATGTGCGCCGGCAGGGGGAGCTGAACCAGGATACCGTGGACCGCGGGATCGGCGTTGAGCCGGTCGATGAGGGCCAGCAGCTCGGCCTCGGGCGTGTCCACCGCCAGGTCGTGGGCGAAGGAAGCGATGCCGGCCTCCTCGCAGGCCCGG
>JALSIK010000110.1 GCA_026990045.1 Chromatiales bacterium
CGGGAAGTAGGCGCAGGTGTACTGCATGTGGGCCGAATCCAGCCACAGGGCATAGAAATCGTTGCCGATGTCGTAGTGGTGGTGGATGTTGTCGCGCGAGCCGCGCAGGGTGTTGCGCCGGCGCCGGCCGCCCAGCCAGCGCCCGGGCCGGCCCCACGGCCCCCCGCCCGCCCGCTCCAGGGAGGTGTAGGCGGTCTCGATGAAGGAGACGAGATCGCCTTCGAGCCGGACCCGCCCGGCGCTGAACAGGTCGCCGAAGTTCACCTCGGGATCCAGCAGCAGGCTCCACAGGGCACGGCGATCGCCCACCCGGACCCGGTACTCGGGCCGGCGGCCCGGCAGCGCGACCTCGGTGCCGTCCCACAGCTCCATGGCGACGGGGGCCTCCCCCACCGCCTCCAGCAGCTTGCGGGCCAGCCAGCGGTCCGCCGCGGTGGCGCGGCGCGAGGCCGCCGCCGGCGGCGGGGCCAGCCCCAGGCGGTTTCCGTACCCGGCGGAAACCATCTTCTCCTCCCGAATACCCATATCCGATCCCCCTCGTCGCTTGTCCGTTGTTGTGCCGCCGCGACCGGCGGGGCCGTTCTCGCCACCTATATATACGCCATGCGGCGCGAAGATAACAGCCCGTGGCGGCGTTCCGGCCGGCGGCCGGGCGGACGTGGCACAATGGCGCCATGCACAAGCTGGCATGGATCCTGTGCCTGGCCCTGGCGGTCCCCGCGGCCGCCGCCGCCGACGGCCGCTGGTACCGGCGCGAGGCCGCGGCCATGGGGACCTCGGTGCGGGTGGAGCTGTGGCACGCCGATGCCGCCGCGGCCGAGGCCGCCATGGAGGCGGTCCTGGCCGAGATGCGGCGGGTGGACGCCCTCATGAGCAGCTTCCGCCCGGGCAGCGAGCTGTCGCGGATCAACCGCGAGGCCGGCGCCCGCGCGGTGGCGGTGAGCCCGGAGCTGTTCGCCCTCATCCGGCGGGCCCAGGCCATTTCTGCACTGTCCGGCGGGGCCTTCGACATCACCTACGCCAGCGTGGGCCACCTGTACAACTTCCGCCAGGGTATCGCCCCCGACGACGGGGCGCTGGAGCAGGCCCTGCCGGCGGTGGACTACCGCAGCCTGGTCCTGGACCCGGCGGCCCGCAGCGTGCGCTTCGCCCGCCCCGGCATGCGCATCGACCTGGGCGGCATCGCCAAGGGCCACGCGGTGGACCGGGCCATCGCCCTGCTCCGCGCCCGCGGCGTGCGCGAGGCCCTGGTGAGCGCCGGCGGCGACACCCGCATCCTGGGCGACCACCACGGGCGGCCGTGGCTCACCGGCATCCGCGACCCGCGCCGCCCGCCCGGCACCAGTGCCGTGGTCCTGCCCCTGGCGGACACCGCCATCTCCACCTCCGGCGACTACGAGCGCTACTTCGAGCGCGACGGCGTGCGCTACCACCACATCATCAGCCCGCGCACGGGACGCCCGGCCCGGGCCGCGCGCAGCGTCACCATCCTCGGCCCCGACGCCACCACCACCGACGCCCTGTCCACCACCGTCTTCGTCCTCGGCCCGCGCGCCGGGCTGGCCCTGGTGGAGCGGCTGGAAGGGATCGAGGCCGTGATCATCGACGCCGCCGGCCGGGTGCACTACTCGTCGGGGCTGGCCCCGCCCTGAAGCCGCGGCAAACTGTGAACCGCCTAACAGACAGCCCGGACGCCGCGCGTTACGCTGCCGGCTCCCGAGGTGGGTTGTCCCTGGCCGTTCCCTTCCCGTTCCGCTCGCACCGCCGGTGGCATCCGGGTTGGTCAGCCATGCCGCGTTCGCGCTATCCTGTTTTCGACTGTCACGCCTGGAAAGCCGCCATGAACCACCTGCGCCGCACGTGCCTTTTCCTCGTCCTGGCCTGCCTCGCGTCCCCCGCCGCTGCCGACGAGGCCGCCGAGGTGGCCGCCATCGAGGCCGAGCTGTCGGCGCTGGAGGAAGAGCACCCGGCGCTGGCACCGGATCGCCTCAACGTCTATGTCACCCTGCACCCGGGCGACGACATCCGGCTGGACAGCGTGCGCCTGCTGCTGGACGGCACGCTGTTGATTCACTACCTCTACACCGAGCGCGAGGTGGCGGCCCTGCGCCGCGAGGCGGTGCACCGTCTCTACCGCGGCGGCATGGCGCCCGGCCTGCACGAGCTCACGGTGGAGTTCACCGCCCTGGACGACAGCGGCCTGCCGCTGGCCCAGCGCCGCACCGTGCGCGTGGGGGCCCGCCCCGGCCACACCCGGGTCGGGGTCGTCATCGGTCACCGGGACGGCCGGCCGGGTCTCGAAGTGCGCGAATGGTAGCCCGCCCCGGCACCTCCCGGTCCTGGTCCCGCGCCGCCGCCCTGGCGGCGCTGCTGCTTGGTGCCGGCTGCGCCGCGCCGCCCGACGAACCCACCCTGGGCAGCCTGGCCAAGCGCAAGGTGACCCTGCCGCCGGAACAACCGGTGAAGGTGGACAAGGGCAAGGTGGTGGAAGGCTATCGCCGGCTGCTCAGGGAGGCCCCGGAGGACGAGCACTACCGCGAGGCCATGCGCCGGCTGGCCGACCTGGAGCTGGAACTGGGACAGGACCGCGCCGCCGCCGGCCCGGCGCCGGGCGCCGGCCAGCTGGACACCGCCATCCGCCTGTACGAGAACTTTCTCGCCAACTACCCGGGACACAAGGGCAACGACAACGTCCTCTACCAGCTGGCCAAGGCCTACGACCTGCGCGGCGAGCGCGCCCGCGCCCTGCACTACCTGGACCGCCTCATCGACGAGTACCCGGACACCCGGCGCCGCACCGAGGTGCAGTTCCGCCGCGGCGAGCTCCTGTTCGTGATGCAGCGCTACCCGGCCGCGGCCGAGGCCTACACCGACGTGCTGCGGGCCGGACCCGATACGCCGTTCCACGAGAAGGCCCGGTACAAGCTGGGCTGGAGCCTGTTCAAGCAGGGCCGCTACGAGGAGGCGGTGGCCGCGTTCATGAAGCTGCTGGACTGGCAGCTCGCCCGGGGCAAGCTGCGCTTCGACGGCCCCGCCCTCAACCTGTCGCGCACCGAGCAGGAGCTGCTGGAGGACGTGCTGCGCGTCATCGCCCTGTCGTTCTCCTACCTGGACGGCCCGCGCAGCGTCGATGCCTTCTTCTCCGCCAGCGGCCCGCGGCCCTACGAGGCCATCGTCTACGACAGCCTCGGCCGCCTCTACCTGCGCAAGGAGCGCATCCGCGACGCGGCCGAGGCCTTCCTCGCCTTCGCCCGCCGCTATCCCACCGACGAACGCGCGCCGCAGTTCCACCAGCGCGCCATCGCCGCCTACGAGAAGGGCGCCTTCGCCAGCCTGATCCTGCCGGCCAAGGAGGACTTCGTGCGCCGCTTCGGCGTGGGCAGTGCCTGGTGGCGCAACCACCAGCCCCCGGTGCGCGACCGGCTGCGGCCGCTGCTGGCCACCCACCTGCGCGACCTGGCCACCCATTACCACGCCGCCGCGCGCAAGTCGCGCAAGCCGGCGGACTACGCCGTGGCCGCGCAGTGGTACCAGGCCTTCCTCGCCGCCCTCCCCGACGACCCGCAGGCCGCGGCCATGAACTACCTGCTGGCCGAGTGCCTGTGGGACGGCGGCCGCCTGGCCGAGGCGGTGGCCCAGTACGAGAAGACCGCCTACGGCTATCCGCCCCACAAGCGCAGCGCCGAGGCCGCCTACGCCGCCATGCTGGGCTACCGCAAGCTGGCCCGGCGGGCCGCCCCCGGCGAACGGGCCGCGTGGCAGGCCCGGGCCATGGACGCGGCCCTGCGCTTCGCCGGGCGCTTTCCCGAGGACAAGCGGGTCCCGGCGGTGCTGGCCAGGACCGCGCAGGACCTGCTGGACGCCGGAGACCCCGAGCGGGCCCTGGCCACGGCCCGGCAGCTCCTGCGCCACCCGGCCGCCCGCCGCTCGCGCAAGTACCAGCGCATCGGCTGGACCGTGACCGGTCACGCCCACTTCGAGCAGGGGCGCTTTGCCGCGGCCGAGGACGCCTACGGCCGGGCCATGAAGCTCTATACCCGCAAGGACAAGGCCTACGCCGCCCTGCGCGAGCGGCTCGCCGCCAGCATCTACAAGCAGGCCGAGGCCCAGCGCGACGCCGGCGCCCTGGCCGCGGCGGTGGAGCACTTCCTGCGCGTGGGCCGGGTGGCAGCCGGCTCGGCGGTGGCCGCCACCGCCCAGTACGATGCCGCCGCCGCCCTCATCCAGCTCCAGGACTGGAAACGGGCGGGCCGGGTACTGGAGGACTTCCGCCGCCGCTGGCCGCGCCACGAGCTGCAGGCGGGCGTGACCGAGAAGCTGGCCCTGGTCTACACCAGGCAGGGCGACTCCACCAAGGCCGCGCGTGAGATCGAGCGGCTGGCCCGCGGCCACGCCGATCCCAAGGTCCGCCAGGCCATGCTGTGGG
>JALSIK010000111.1 GCA_026990045.1 Chromatiales bacterium
GGCCAGCCCCGTAGGGCGGCACCGCGCAGCGATGCCGCCGGAGAGACCGCCGGGGCGTCGGCTTTCGCTGCGCTCAAGCCGACCTACGCGCTGTCCCTTCGCGGCCAGGGGCCGCTCCTACACCCGAACAAACAACCCGTAGGAGCGCCGCCTTCGGCGCGAACCCCGAATGCGGCGGCTGCCCCTTCGCGGCCAGGGGCCGCTCCTGCACCGGTTCCAGGCGGCAGACGCCCAGCGGCCAGCCGCCAGTCCCCGGCAACCCTTATCCCATGTTCCGCCCGTAGAAGATCTCCAGCATCTCGCGGCGCAGGCGCTCGCGGATCCGGCGGTTGTCCTCCGGCGCGAGGTCGGCCTCGTCGATCCCGAACAGGTAGTTGTCCAGCTTGAAGTCCTTGAGAATCATCTTGGTGTGGAAGATGTTCTCCTGGTAGACGTTGACGTCGATCATCTCGTACCGCTCCTTGGTGTCGTCGGAGATGTAGTTCTGGATCGAGTTGATGTCGTGATCGATGTAGTGCTTGCGGCCGTCCACGTCGCGGGTGAAGCCGCGCACGCGGTAGTCCATGATCACGATGTCCGAGTCGAAGCTGTGAATGAGGTAGTTCAGCGCCCTGAGCGGCGAGATGCGCCCGCAGGTGGACACGTCGATGTCGGCGCGGAAGGTGCTGATGCCGCCGTGGGGGTGACTCTCGGGGTAGGTGTGCACCGTGATGTGGCTCTTGTCCAGGTGCGCCACCACCGCGTCGGGCAGCGGGCCCGGGGCCTCCTCGTTGCCCGCCAGCGCCTGCTGGTGGCGCATGAGCAGCGGCTCCTCGGAGATGAGCATGGTGACGCTGGCGCCCTGGGGATCGTAGTCCTGGTGGGCGACGTTGAGGATGGTGGCGCCGATGATCTCGGCCACGTCGGTGAGGATGCGGGTGAGGCGCTCGGCGTTGTACTCCTCGTCGATGTACTCGATGTACTCGCGCCGCTGGGCCTCGGTCCGGGCGTAGCAGATGTCGTAGATGTTGAAGCTCAGGGTCTTGGTCAGGTTGTTGAACCCGTGCAGCTTCATCTTGTTGCCCTTGGGCCTCATGTCCACCCCTCCCTCGTCCGCGCCCCCCGCCCGGCGGGGAACCGCAAATTATCGGCGATCCGCCGCGGGGATGCACGCCTTCAGGCGGCGGGAAAGACCTCGGCCGCCGCCGCCCGCCACAGGTCGGGGCCGAAGCGGCTGGCCAGCACCAGGGGCAGGGCGACGGAGCCGGCCGACAGCAGCCGGTCGTGGAATCCGCGCAGGGTGAAACCGGGCGCGGCCCGGAGCCGGTCGCGGGCGGCCTCGATGAGGGCCCAGCCCACGGCGTAGCCCATGGGCACGGTGGGGGCGCGGCTGTACCAGTCCAGCTCGGCCCGGGCCTGGCCGGGGGTGAAACCCAGCTCGGCGCACAGGCGCCCGGCGGCGGCCTCCAGCCCCAGGCCGCCGGTGTGCAGGTCCACGTCGATGATCACCCGCAGGGCCCGCCACAGGCGGTCCTTGAGCAGCAGGAAGCGGGACTCGGGCGCGTCCAGGAAACCCTGCTCGGCCATGAGCTGCTCGCAGTACAGGGCCCAGCCCTCGTACAGGGTGGCCGAGGTGTGGAGCAGGCGCGGCGGGGTGCTGGCCGGGGGGTTGAGGTGGGCGGTGACGAACTGCAGGTGGTGGCCGGGCCAGGCCTCGTGCACGCTGGTGTGGCGGATCGCGGCGCGGTTGTGCTCGCCCAGGGCGGCGGCATCGGCCGGCGGGGTGACGTAGTAGCGGCCCGCCTGGCGGGCGTCGTTGGGCTGGGGTTCGAGGTAGGCGGCGAAGGGGATCCGGTGGCGCAGGAACACGGGGGTCTCCACCACTTCCAGGGTCCCCACCGGGGGCAGGGAGACCAGCCCCTCCCGTTCCACGAAGGCCCGCGCCGCGGCCATGGCCTCGCGGTAGTGCTCCAGCAGCCGCTCCGCCGGCGGGTGGTCGGCCTGGATGGCGCGGGTGAGGGCGGCCACGTCCTCGTCGCCGCGCAGCCCGCGGGTGACCCGGCGCAAGGCGTCGCGGGTCTCGTCCGCCAGGCGCTCGCCGAAGGCCCGCAGCGCCTCCGGGGTCACGTCGAGGAAGTGGCGCTGGGACAGGAGCAGGCCGAACAGGGCGCGGCCGGCGGCGAAGTCGCCCGCCGCCCGCGGCGCCAGCTCGCGCTCCAGGAAGCGGGCATAGTCCTCCAGGGCGTGGGCCGCCTGCTCCAGCGCCGCCTCCAGCCGCCGCGCCGCCACCAGCGGGTGCCCGCGCAGGCCCCGCAGGTAGGCCGCGCCCGCCTCCGCCTCGGCCGCCGCCGAGGCCAGCCAGGGGGGCGGCACCGCCTCCGGCTCCACCAGCAGGTGGGCCCGCGCCCCGCGCAGGTAATGGGGCACCGCGGCCAGGCGTGCGGCCAGGGCCGCACCGGCATCGGGCACCCGGCGCACGGTGAGCTGGTAGACGGCGTGCACCGGCACGAAGGCCAGGGGGTCGCGCCGGCGCCAGTCGCGCTCCACCAGCTCGTGCAGCTCGATGACCGCGTGGCCGCGGACCAGCTCCAGGTCCAGCCGGCGCTCGGGGTCCAGGGCGCCCTCGTCGATCTCCTCCAGCGAGTCCAGCAGCTTTTCATGGAGGGCCACCAGCGCCCCCATGTCGTCGTCCCCGTAGGGCCGCAGGGCGCCGGCATGATCGGCCACGCCCAGGTCCACCGCGGTCTCCGGGTGGTAGCGGTACCAGGCGCGGAAATAGGCCGCCAGGACGGTGTTGAAGCGGCCGATGGCGTCGCTGCCGCTCACGCCGGCGCCGCGTCCGCCTCGCGAATCTCGAAGTCGTGGGTGATCTCGGCGGTCTTGCCCAGCATGATGGAGGCCGAGCAGTACTTCTCGGCCGAGAGCTGCACCGCCCGGCGCACCCGGTCCGGGTCGAGGCCGCGGCCGCTCACCACGAAGTGGACGTGGATACGGGTGAAGACCTTGGGCTCGGCCTCGGCCCGCTCGGCCGACAGCGCCACCTCGCAGCCCGTCACCGGCTGGCGCCCCTTGCGCAGGATGTGCACCACGTCGAAGGCGGTGCAGCCGCCCATGCCCAGGAGCAGCATCTCCATGGGCCGCACCCCCAGGTTGCGGCCGCCGGCCTCGGGCGGCCCGTCCATGACCACGCAGTGGCCGCTGCCCGACTCGCCCAGGAACCGGGCCCCGTCCACCCATTTCACCCTTGCCTGCATGCTTTTACCACTCCGGTGACGGCCTTCTCAGAATCGACGAATATTAAGGAATATCCTTGCCAGTGCATACGTCCATTGGTATACCATACGACAAGGAAACCATGTAAGTATGGACTCACACAGCACCATGGCCAAGGTCAACCCCCAACCCACCGAGATCCTGGGCGTGCAGGGCCTGCTGGAGCACTGCCACCGGCGGCACTACCCGGCCAAGAGCGTCATCATCTACGCCGGCGACACGCCCGACTCCCTGTTCTTCATCCTGGAGGGGTCCGTCTCGGTCCTCATCGAGGACGAGGAAGGCCATGAGATCGTGCTGGCCTATCTCAACAAGGGCGACTTCTTCGGCGAGATGGGCCTGTTCGAGGAGGAGCCCAACCGCAGCGCCTGGGTCCGCGCCCGCACCGCCTGCGAGGTGGCCGAGATCAGCTACGCCAAGTTCCGCCAGCTCTACCAGAAGCACCCGGAGATCATGTTCGCCATGGCGCAGCAGATGGCCCACCGCCTGCGCCAGACCAGCCGCAAGGTGAGCGACCTGGCGTTCATGGACGTCACCGGCCGCGTGGCCCGCACCCTGCTGGACCTGTGCCGGCAGCCCGACGCCATGACCCACCCCGACGGGATGCAGATCCGCATCACCCGCCAGGAGATCGGCCGTATCGTGGGCTGCTCCCGCGAGATGGTGGGCCGGGTGCTCAAGAACATGGAAGAGTCCGGCCTCATCTCCGTCAAGGGCAAGACCATCGTCGTGTACGGCACCCGGTGAAGGAGCCGGGTCACGGGGATTCAGCGCCGCCGGGTGCGTCGAGCGAAGCGGGCGCACCGATTCCGGTTTCAACACCAAGGCGCCAGGGACGAACCGATTCCGGGTGAGGCGGCCTTTCCGTCCTCCGTCCTCCGAACGTAGGTCGGCTTGAGCGCAGCGAAAGCCGACGCCCCGGCGGTCTCTCCGGCGGCATCGCTGCGCGGTGCCGCCCTACGGGGCTGAATTTCAACGCAAAGGCGCCAAGGACGCAAAGTGCGCGAAGGACGAATCGATTCCGGATGAGGCGGCCTTCTGTCCTCCGTCCTCCGAACGTAGGTCGGCTTGAGCGCAGCGAAAGCCGACGCCCCGGCGGTCTCTCCGGCGGCATCGCTGCGCGGTGCCGCCCTACGGGGCTGAATTTCAACGCAAAGG
>JALSIK010000112.1 GCA_026990045.1 Chromatiales bacterium
GTGAGGCGGGCGTCCCACGCCCACCACGTGCCCCACATGGGCTTGCCCCACAGGGAGCCCGTGACCAGGGCCAGGACCGTGAACCAGGCCCCCACCGGGGCCGAGGCCGCCGCCACCAGGTCCGCCAGCTTGATGCGCCACACCAGGTAGACGAAGCCCGCCGCCGCCATCACCGCGTACACCACCATGGACATCACCGCCGCCGGCACGTGGATGTACATGATGCGCACGGTCTCGCCCTGCTGGTAGTCGGGCGGCGAGAACACCAGGCCCCAGGCCAGCCCCACCGCCAGCAGCCCCACCGCGGCCGCCGTGAGCCACGGCAGCAGGCGGCCGGAGATGCGGTAGAAGTGGCGGGGCGAACCCAGCTTATGGAACCAGACCCACATGGTCACCCCCGTTCATTCCAGGCTGATGCGCAGGGCCGCGCTGATGGCCAGCGGGGCCAGGGTCAGGGCCAGCACCAGCATGGCCCCGATGAACAGCACCGGTCCCGTGATGGACTGGCCGGCGGCGGCATCCCCCGCCGCGGCGGCGCCGAAGATGAGCACCGGTATATATAAAGGCAGGACCAGCAGCGACAGCAGCACCCCCGAGCGCCGCAGCCCCACCGTCAGCGCCACCCCGATGGCCCCCACCAGGCTGATGACCGGGGTGCCCACCGCCAGGGTGGCCAGCAGGGCCAGCATGGCCTCGCCCGGGAGGTTCATGAGCACGCCCAGCAGCGGCGCCACGAGCATCAGCGGCAGCCCGCTCACCAGCCAGTGGGCGAAGACCTTGGCCAGGGCCAGGGCCGCCACCGGCTGCGGGCTCAGCACCAGCTGCTCCAGGGTGCCGTCCTCGAAGTCGGGCCGGAACATGGCGTCCAGCGCCAGCATCCCCGCCAGCAGCGCCGCCACCCAGATGACGCCGCCGCCGATGGTGGCCAGCATGCGGGGATCGGGCTCCAGACTCAAGGGAAACAGGCTCACCACGATGAGAAAGAACAGCAGCGGGTTGACCAGCTCGGAGCGGTGGCGCACCGCCAGCAGCAGGTCGCGCTTCACCACACTGACCATGGCCCGCCACACCGGTTCCGCCCTCAGGCCGCCCGGCCCAGGGTCAGGCGGCCGACCCGGCCGTGGGCCAGCTCCACCGCCTGGTGGGAGGTGAGCACCGCCAGGCCGCCCGCGGCCAGGTGGACGTCGATGGCCTCGCACAGCATCCCCACCCCGTCCCGGTCGATGGCGGTGAAGGGCTCGTCCAGGATCCACAGCCGCGCGGGCACCGCCAGCAGCCGGGCCAGGGCCACCCGCCGGCGCTGGCCCGCCGACAGCGTGCGGCAGGGGACGTCCTCGAAGCCGTACAGGCCCACCCGGTCGAGGATGTCCACGAGGTCGCCGCGCGCCAGGCCGTGCAGGGCCAGGTCCACGCGCAGGTTCTCCAGCGGGGTCAGGTCGGCCTTGATGCCCGGCTGGTGCCCCACGTAGTTGAGGGCGGCGTTGAACTCGGGGCGGACGGCGTGGATGTCCTCGCCGCACCAGCGCACGCTGCCGGTCACCGGCCGGCTGAGCCCGCACAGGGTACGCAGGAGGGTGGTCTTGCCGGCACCGTTGGCGCCCTCCACGATGAGGGCCTCGCCCGGGTTCAGGGCGAAGCCCAGGCCGGCGAACAGGCGCCGGTCCCCGCGCTCGCAGGTGAGATCCACCGCCTCGAGGCGGCAGGACGGGCTCTCCGGTCCGGGAGTCATGGAGTCGGGCGGGACGGCTTGCAAAAAGGACGCCTATTGTAGCCGAGCCCCGCCGGGGCGCCAACGCGCCGGAACCGGGCGCCGTCCCTTGCGTCCAAATCGCTGATTGCCTAGGCTGGGGCCCGGGCACCATCCCGATACGGACGACAAGGAGATTTCCCATGACGAACATTCCGCGGCGCCGGGCCCGGTGGCTGGCCGCCCTGGTCCTGGTTGCGTTCAGCGGCGGTGCCGCCGCCGACTACGACGAGGGCATCGAGTACCTGCCCATCAAGCCGCCGGTGCCCACCTCCACCCCGGGCAAGGTGGAGGTGGTGGAGCTGTTCTGGTACGGCTGTCCCCACTGCTTCAACTTCGAGCCCAAGTGGCGCAAGTGGATCGCGGCCAAGCCGGACCACGTGGAGGTCATCCATGTCCCGGCGGTCCTGCGCCCGTCCTGGCTGCCCCATGCCAAGGCCTACTACGCGGCCAGGCTGCTGGGCGTGCTGGACAGGTCCCACCAGGCGTTGTTCGACGCCATTCACGTGGAGCGCCGCCGGCTCGACGACGGCCGGGCCCTGGCCCGGTTCTTCACCCGCTTCGGGGTCAGCGAGAAGGAGTTCCTGGAGGCCTACGATTCCTTCGAGGTGGACCTGCAGGTGCGCAAGGCCATGGACCTGGTGCGCCGCTACCGGGCCGACGGGGTGCCGGCCCTGGTGGTCAACGGCAAGTGGCGCATCTCCGGCGGCAGCGCCGGCGGGCACGAGGAGATGCTCAAGGTGCTGGACTTCCTGGTGAAGAAGGAGGCCGCGGCCCTGGAGCGCAGGTAAAGGTTGGACGCTGCGCGCCGATATCCATTCCCGGACCCCCAAGGAGAGGCCCATGAAGGCGGCGGAACTGTTCGTCAAGTGCCTGGAGAACGAAGGTGTGGAGTACATCTTCGGCATCCCCGGCGAGGAGAACCTGGACGTCATGGACGCGCTGCTGGACTCCTCCATCGAGTTCGTCACCTGCCGCCACGAACAGGGCGCGGCCTTCATGGCCGACGTCTACGGCCGCCTCACCGGCCGCGCCGGGGTCTGCCTGGCCACCCTGGGTCCGGGGGCGACCAACCTCATCACCGGCGTGGCCGACGCCAACATGGACCACGCCCCGGTGGTGGCCATCGCCGGCCAGGCCAGCACCAGCCGCCTGCACAAGGAGTCCCACCAGGTGCTGGACCTGGAGGAGATGTTCCGTTCCATCACCAAGTACTCGGCCCGGCTCCTGACCCCCAACATCATCACCGAGGTGGTGCGCAAGGCGTTCAAGGTGGCGCAGACCGAGAAGGCCGGGGCCTGCTTCATCGAGTTCCCGGAAAACATCGCCGAGATGGAAATCGAGGACACCCCCCTGGCCACCAAGCAGCCCACCATGCCGGAGCCGCCCACGGCCAAGGTGGAGCGCGCCGCCGAGATCATCGCCGCCGCCCGCCATCCCATCATCCTGGCCGGCAACGGCGTGGTGCGGGGCAAGGCCTGGCAGCAGCTGGCCGACTTCGCCAGCAAGTGGAGCATCCCGGTGGCCAACACCTTCATGGCCAAGGGGGTGATCCCGTTCAAGCATCCCATGGCCCTGGGGTCGGCCGGGCTGCAGGCCAACGACTACGTGAGCTGCGGCTTCTCCCGCGCCGATGTCATCATCTGCGTGGGATTCGACCTGGTGGAGTACCATCCCTACCTGTGGCATCCCACCCGGGACCGCACCATCATCCACATCGACCAGGCCCCGGCCGAGGTGGATGCCTACTACCCGGTGTCGGTGGGCATCATCGGCGACATCAAGCATTCCCTGCTGCGGCTGGCGGAGCTGGCCACGCCGCGCCCGGGCCACACCATGCGGCCCCTGCGCGAGGCCCTCATCGAGGAGATGAACCAGCACTCCAGGGACACCTCGGTGCCCATGAAGCCGCAGAAGATCATCTGGGACCTGCGCACGGCCATGAACCTGGAGGACATCGCGGTGTGCGACGTGGGGGCCCACAAGATGTGGATGGCGCGCATGTTCCGCTGCGAGTATCCCAACACCTGCCTCATCTCCAACGGCTTCGCCAGCATGGGTATCGCGGTGCCCGGGGCCATCGCCGCCAAGCTGGTCAACCCGGAGGTGAACGTGGTGGCGGTCACCGGCGACGCCGGTTTCATGATGAACTCGCAGGAGATCGAAACCGCCATGCGCCTGGGCCTGAGCCTGGTGATCCTGATCTGGAACGACGCCGGCTACGGCCTCATCGAGTGGAAGCAGATGAACCAGTTCGGCCGCAAGTCCCACGTGGACTTCACCAACCCCGACTTCGTCAAGTACGCCGAGTCCTTCGGGGCCCGGGGCTATCGCATCGAGAAGGGCGAAGACCTGCTGCCCACCTTGAAAAAGGCCCTGGCCGACAAGACTGTAAGCATCATCGACTGCCCGGTGGACTACAGCGAGAACCTCAAGCTCACCGCCAAGCTGGGCGAGATGGTCTGTCCCATCTGAGCGCCGGGGCGCGGGCGTGATCCCGACCCGGCACAGGCTGACCGATTATTCGCACCCGATGGAAAACACCGCCGCCGAAGCCCCGTCGCCGAGCCAGGACGCGCCGCCCCCGGTGCTGCGCGTGATGAGCTACAACGTCCAGGTGGGGATCAGCAGCTCGCGTCCCCACCACTACCTGCTGCACAGC
>JALSIK010000113.1 GCA_026990045.1 Chromatiales bacterium
CGGGCGCTTCGTCTCGGGCATCGCGGCCCTGCCCCGCATCGTGACCCTGCACGACATCGCGATCGAGCGGGACACGAAGACCGGCCAGCTGGTCATGAACGCCACCGCCAAGACCTACCGCTACCTGGACGAGGAGGAACTGGCGGCCCAGCGGGCCAAGAAGGCCAAGCAGAAGCGGCGCCGGCGGCGGTAAGGCGGGGACGCGGACGCGGAATGGTTTCAGTGCACGGGTGATGCAGGTGATGTACGGCAGGAACGCTTTCAGGTCACGGCCCGCCTGGCCCCGGCTGGGGCTGCTGGCGATGCTCGGCCTGCTGCTGGCAGGCTGCAGCGGTGCGGCCCACCAGGACCTCGAGGAATACATCGAGCGCGTCCGCCGCGAGGCCCGCGGCGTGGTCCCCAAGCTGCCCGAGGTCAAGCCCTACGAGTCGGTCTCCTACAGCGCCTACTCGCGCCGGGACCCCTTCACGCCCTACAGCGAGCCGGAGCAGGAACCGCCGGACACCGGCTCCTTCGGCGAGGGCCCGCGGCCCGACTTCAACCGCAAGCGCGAGACCCTGGAGCAGTTCCCGCTGGACACCCTCAAGTACGTGGGCCACCTGGAGAAGGGCGGCGTGCGCTGGGGACTCATCCAGAGCGGGCCGCCGGACGAGACCGTCTACCGCGTGCAGGTGGGCAACCACATCGGCCAGAACTACGGCGAGATCACCGAGATCACGGAATCCCGGATCAAGGTGGTGGAGCTGATTCCCAACGGAAAGGGCGGCTGGATCCCGCGCGAGGCGACCCTGCCCCTGAACGAATAAGCGCACAGTGGGAGAACGAACATGAACAACGTGGCGTGTGCATCCCTCACCCCCGGCCGGCGGCGGCGCTGGCAGGCGCTGCTGCTGCTCGCCGCCCTGGTCCCGGCCGTGGTGGCGGCCGCCGAGGGCCCGGTGCTGGAAGACATCGGCTTCTCCGTGCTGCCGGGTGAGAAGATCCAGATCCGGCTGTCCATGTCGGCGCCACCGCCGGAACCGGGCAGTTTCACCATCGATACGCCGGCCCGCATCGCTTTCGATTTTCCCCACACCCGGCTGGGCACCCGGCAACGCACCCGTGAGATCGGCGTCGGCGTGGCGCGCAGCATCTCGGCGGTGGAGGCCGGCGGCCGCACCCGGGTGGTGCTCAACCTGGTCAAGCTGGTGGGCTACGAGACCCGGGTGGAGGGCAACGATTTCGTCATCACCATCGCCGGCCAAAGCGCCGCCGGGGCGGTGGCGGCCGCGCCCCGCCGGGGCGTGCCCCGGACCGGCGCCGCCGCCATCGAGGACATCGACTTCCGCCGCGGCGAGCACGGCGAGGGCCGGGTGGTGGTGACCCTGGCCGATCCCAATACCCCTGTGGACATGCAGAAGCGCGGCCGCCGCATCATCGTCAACATCCCGCGCACGCGCCTGCCGGAGAACCTGGAGCGGCGCATGGACGTGATGGACTTCGCCACCCCGGTGAGCACGGTGGACGCCTTCAACCAGGGCAACAGCGCCCGCGTCGTCATCACCGCCAGCCGCGAGTTCGACCACGTGGCCTACCAGGCCGACAACCGCTTCACCATCGACGTGCGGCCGGTGATCAAGGAAAAGGAAGAAGAGAAGGCCCGCAAGAAGCGCAAGAAGGAATACACCGGCGAGCGCCTGTCGCTCAACTTCCAGAACATCGAGGTCCGCGCGGTGCTGCAGCTCATCGCCGACTTCACCGGCCTCAACCTGGTCACCAGCGACACGGTGGAAGGCAGCCTCACCCTGCGGCTCAAGAACGTGCCCTGGGACCAGGCCCTGGACATCATCCTCAAGACCAAGGGCCTGGACAAGCGCCGGACCGGCAACGTGATCCTGGTGGCGCCGGCCGAGGAGATCGCGGCGCGCGAGAAACTGGAGCTGGAGGCCACCAAGCAGGTGAAACAGCTCGCGCCCCTGGAACAGATGACCATCCAGGTCAACTACGCCAAGGCCACCGATATCGCCCGCTTCATCTCCGGCACCGGCCAGGCCGGCGGGGGCGGGGGCGCCGGGTCCACCCAGAGGATGCGGATGCTGTCGGATCGCGGCTCCCTGACCGTGGACGAGCGCACCAACAAGCTCATCATCCAGGACGTGGCCGAGAACCTGGAGGCCATCGCCGCGGTGGTGGAGGAACTGGACGTGGCCGTGCGCCAGGTCCTGGTGGAGTCGCGGGTGGTGCTGGCCTCCAACGATTTCTCCAAGGAGCTGGGCGTGCGCTTCGGGATCTCCCGCGGCGTGCGGCCCGGGGCCACCAGCGGCAGCAGTTACGGGCTCTCGGGCACCCTCGAGGGGGCAGACACGGCCCGCGTGGGAACGAACGTGCCCACGCTCACCGAGCGCCTCAACGTGGACCTGCGGCCCACCCAGCTGGCCGCCACCGCCGGGCGCATCGGCCTGGCCGTGGCCAAGCTGCCCTTCGGCACCCTGCTGGACCTGGAGCTGGCCGCGGCCCAGGCCGAGGGGCGCTCGGAGACCATCTCCAGCCCGCGGGTCATCACGGCCAACCAGCGCGAGGCCCTGATCCAGACCGGCGAGGAAATCCCGTACCTGGAGCGGGCCTCCTCGGGCGCGGCCACGGTCTCCTTCAAGGAGGCGGTGCTGTCACTGCGGGTCACGCCCCAGATCACCCCCGACGACCGCATCATCATGGACCTCAAGATCAACAAGGACGAGGCCGACTTCTCGCGCTCCGTCCTGGGCGTGCCGCCCATCAAGACCAACGAGCTCCAGACCCAGGTGCTGGTGAACAACGGCGAGACCGTGGTCCTGGGCGGCGTCTACGAGACCACCCGCGAGCAGAACATCAACCGCGTGCCCTTCTTCGGTGACCTGCCGCTGGTGGGCGCCCTGTTCCGGAGCAAGTTCGTCAGCGACGAGAAGACCGAGCTGCTCATCTTCATCACGCCCAAGATCCTCAAGGAGCACCTTGCCCTCTGAGTGGAAAACGTCTCCCTGCACTCCGGGCCGGCGCATGCCGGCCCGGTCGTTTTGGGGCGCCGGCGGGGCACGGCCGTGAGGATCTTCCTGGTGGGCCCCATGGGGGCGGGCAAGACCACCGTGGGCCGGCGCCTGGCCGAGGCCCTGGGCCTGGAGTTCGTGGACTGCGACCAGGCCATCGTGGAACGCACCGGCGCCAGCATTCCCCTCATCTTCGACATCGAGGGCGAGGACGGCTTCCGCCGCCGCGAGGCGCGGATGCTGGAGGAACTCACCGCCCGCGACGGCGTGGTGGTGGCCACCGGCGGCGGCGCCGTGCTGCGGGAGGACAACCGCCGCCTGCTCAAGGAGCGCGGGACCGTCATCTACCTGCGCGCCCGCCTGGACGACCTGCTGGCCCGCACCGCCCGCGACCGCAACCGGCCGCTGCTGCAGACCGACGATCCCCGCGCCACCCTGGCCCGGCTGCTGGAGGAGCGCGAGCCCCTCTACCGCGAGGTGGCCGACCTGGTGATCACCACCGGCCAGGGCGGCGTGCAGCGGGTGGTGAAGGAGATCCTGCGCCGGCTGGAGCACAGCGGCTGAGGCCGTTGGCATATAATGCCTGCTGGCGTCCCGTCACGGACCACGACCATGCAGACCCTCACCGTCGAACTCGGCCCCCGCAGCTATCCCATCCACATCGGCCCCGGCCTGCTGGGCCAGGCCGGGCTCTACGCGCCGCACCTGCGCGGGCACCAGGTGCTGGTGGTCACCAACGAGGTGGTGGCGCCGCTGTACCTGGACGCCGTGCGCCGGGCCCTGGACGCCGTGCCCCGGGTGGAGACCGTGATCCTGCCCGACGGCGAGGCCACCAAGACGCTGGAGACGGTCAACGGCATCTTCGACGCCCTGCTCCGCCACCGCTTCGACCGCCAGTGCACGCTGGTGGCCCTGGGCGGGGGCGTGGTGGGCGACATCACCGGTTTCGCCGCCGCCTGCTACCAGCGCGGGGTGGACTTCATCCAGGTCCCCACCACCCTGCTGGCCCAGGTGGACTCCTCGGTGGGCGGCAAGACCGGCGTCAACCATCCCCTGGGCAAGAACATGATCGGGGCCTTCCACCAGCCCCGCTGCGTCATCGCCGACACCGACACCCTGAACACCCTGGACGATCGCCAGCTCTCCGCCGGCCTGGCCGAGGTCATCAAGTACGGTCTCATCCGCGATCCCGGTTTCCTGGCCTGGCTCGAGGACAACATGGACCGGCTGCGGGCCCGCGACGCGCAGGCCCTGGCCCATGCCATCGCCGCCTCCTGCCGCAACAAGGCCGAGGTGGTGGCCGCCGACGAGCGCGAGGCCGGCACCCGGGCCCTGCTCAACCTGGGCCACACCTTCGGCCATGCCATCGAGACCGGCCTGGGCTACGGCACCTGG
>JALSIK010000114.1 GCA_026990045.1 Chromatiales bacterium
GGCACGAAAACACGATAATTTCATGCGACGGCCAGGTTGACGGACACGCATCCCCGTCCTGTGCGATCCCGGCGCCCTTGCGTCGAGGGACGCGGGTCGTCGTCCGCCGCTGACCGACGGGGCGATAACATCCGCGAACGGGCTGCCCGCATGCGCTTTGCCACCCTGCAGCAGTGGCTGGACTGGCAGGAGACCCTGCACCCCAGCCCCATGGACCTGGGCCTGGAGCGGGTGGCCGCGGTGCATGCGCGCCTG
The DNA here is from genome assembly GCA_026990045.1 of Chromatiales bacterium. Classification (GTDB taxonomy): domain Bacteria; phylum Pseudomonadota; class Gammaproteobacteria; order CAMYNG01; family CAMYNG01; genus JALUTW01. The sequence goes on from JALSIK010000114.1 coordinate 256, forward strand.
TTTGCCGCGCCGCTGCCGTGCCCGGTGATCACGGTGGCCGGCACCAACGGCAAGGGCTCCACCGTGGCCATGCTGGAGGCCATCCTGCGCGCGGCGGGCTACCGCACCGGCGCCTACACCTCGCCCCACCTGTTCCGCTACAACGAGCGCGTGCGCCTCGACGGCGCGCCGGTGGACGACGCCACCCTGTGCCGGGCCTTCGCCGCGGTGGACGCCGCCCGCGGCGACACCACGCTCACCTACTTCGAGTTCGGCACCCTGGCGGCGCTGTGGTGCTTCCACCGGGCCGCGCCCGAGGCGGTGATCCTGGAGGTGGGCATGGGCGGGCGCCTGGACGCGGTCAACGTGGTGGACCCCGACGTGGCCGTGATCACCACCGTGGACCTGGACCACGTGGAATGGCTGGGCCGGGACCGCGAGACCATCGCCGGCGAGAAGGCGGGCATCCTGCGCCGGGGGCGGCCGGCGGTGAGCAGCGACCCGGACACCGCCGCGGCCATCGTGGAGACCGCCGCCGCCCTGGACGCGCCGCTGTACCGCCTGGGCGTGGACTACCGGGTGCGGGAGCGGGACGACGGCGCCTGGGACTGGCTGGGCCCGGACGGGCGCGCGCGCCACGCCCTGCCGCTGCCGGCCCTGCGCGGCGCCCACCAGGTGCGCAACGCCGCCGGCGCCCTCATGGCCCTGGCGCTGCTGGCGGACCGCCTGGCGTTGCCCCAGGCGGCGGTGCGCGAGGGCCTGCAGGCGCTGCGCCTGCCGGGCCGGCTGCAGGTGGAGCCGGGTTCCCCCGCGGTGGTCTACGACGTGGCCCACAATCCCCAGGCGGCCCGGACCCTGGCCGCGGCCCTCGCGGCCATGGGCGGCGGGCCGCTGCACGCGGTGCTGGCCATGTACGCGGACAAGGACATCCAGGGGGTCACGGCGCCGCTGCTGCCGCTGGTGGAGCACTGGCACCTGGCGCCGCTGCCGCCGCCGCGCGGCGCCTCCGCCGGGGACCTGGCCCGGGTGCTGGCCGCGGCCGGGGCGCGGTGCAGCGAGTACGCGTCGGTGGCGGCGGCCGTGGCCGCGGCCCGGGCGGCGGCGCCGGCGTCCGGGCGGGTGGTGGTGTTCGGTTCGTTCCAGACCGTGGAGGCCGCGGCTTCGTGAGGCTGGTATAATCCCGTTTTACCCCGGACAGGCGGTCGATGGCGGCAAAAGACAATCCCCTGCGGCAGCGGCTGGTGGGCGCAGTGGTGCTGGTGGCCCTGGCCGTCATCTTCATCCCCATGTTCCTGGGCGGCGGGCGCGAGGAGGACCGCGCGCGGCCGGTGCCGCCCGAACCGCCGGAACTGGCTGCCGGCGAACCCCTGGAATTGGAGCACGTGGTGGAGGCGCCGCCGCCGCCCGAGGTGGTGCGCGTGCCGGTGGACGAGGACACCCCGGCCGCGGCGCTGCCGCCGCAAGACGCCGCCGGCAACGCACCGGCCCCGCCGCCGCAGAAACCCGCGTCCCCGCGGCCCGGCGCCCGCGCCTTCGCGGTGCAGGTGGGCAGCTTCCGCCAGCGCAAGCGGGCGCTGGCCCTGCGCGACGGCCTGCGCAAGGCGGGCTACGCCGCCTTCGTGGAGGCGGTCACGGCCAGGGGCCGCACCGTGTACCGGGTGCGGGTGGGCCCCGAGGCGAAGAAGGCCGCGGCCCGGGCCCTGCGCAAGCGGCTGCTGGAACAGGGCCTGGTCAAGGAGGCCTGGGTGGTGGCACATCCATGAGGCGGACCCGCGCATGATCTGGATCGACTATCTCATCATCGGCGTGATCCTGGTCTCCGCCTTCATCAGCCTGCTGCGCGGCTTCGCGCGCGAGGCCCTGTCGCTGGCGGGCTGGATCCTGGCCTTCTGGGTGGCGGTCCGCTTCTCCGGGCGCTTCGCCGGCCTGCTGGAAGACAGCATCTCCGATTCCACCTTCCGCCTCATCACCGGCTTCGTCATCCTGTTCCTGCTCACGCTGGTGGCCACCATGGTGGTCAACTTCTTCGCCGCCCAGGTGATCCGGCGCACCGGCCTGACCCGGCTCGACCGCGCCATCGGCATGATGTTCGGGTTCCTGCGCGGGGTGGTGCTGGTGGCGGTGCTGGTGCTGCTGGCGGGGCTCACCCCGCTGCCGTCGCAGCCGTGGTGGAAGCAGTCGCTGATGCTGGGGCAGTTCCAGACCATCGCCCTGTGGCTGCGCGACCTGCTGCCGGCGGACGTGGGCAGAAACTTCAGGTACTGATTGACCAGCACAAAGGCGCAAAGACGCAAAGAGGGCAGGAACAGGAACGGGGCCGGAAAAGGCAGTTCCCTCTCCCTCCGGGCAAGGGCAGGGAGTGAGGGGATGGTTCTTCCGTTCAACGCAAGGCGCAGGGAACGCAGGAGACGGCCATTGGGCACAGACCAGCAGGGCAGGTAACGGGGACAGGGCCATGTGCGGAATCATCGGTCTGGTGAGCAAGGCGCCGGTCAACCAGGCGCTGTACGACGGGTTGCTGGTGCTCCAGCACCGGGGCCAGGATGCCGCCGGCATCGTCACCTGCCACGACGGGCGCATGTTCATGCGCAAGGCGCCGGGCCTGGTGCGCGACGTGTTCCACACCCGGCACATGCTGCGCCTCAAGGGCGACATGGGCATCGGCCACGTGCGCTATCCCACCGCCGGCACCACCTCGTCGGCGGAGGCGCAGCCGTTCTACGTCAACTCGCCCTTCGGCATCGCCCTGGCCCACAACGGCAACCTCACCAACGCCGAGGCCCTCAAGCGCGACCTGTTCCTGGAGGACCGGCGCCACATCAACACCGACTCGGACTCCGAGGTGCTGCTCAACGTCCTGGCCCACGAGCTGCACGCCACCGGCAAGCTCAGGCTGGAGCCGGAGGACATCTTCGCGGCCGTGGCGGGGGTGCACCGCCGCTGCCGCGGGGCCTACGCGGTGGTGGCCATGATCACCGACCTGGGGGTGCTCGCCTTCCGCGATCCCCACGGCATCCGGCCGCTGGTGTACGGGCGGCGCGAGACCGCCGCCGGCACCGAGTACATGGTGGCCTCCGAGAGCGTGGCCCTGTCGGCCCTGGGCTTCGAGCTGGTACGCGACGTGGCGCCGGGCGAGGCGGTCTTCATCCACAAGGCCGGAGAGATCTTCACCCAGGTCTGCGCGGAGGAGACCGGGCTGTGCCCGTGCATCTTCGAGCACGTCTACTTCGCCCGGCCCGACTCCTTCATGGAGGGCATCTCGGTCTACAACTCGCGGGTCAACATGGGCGAGTTCCTGGCGCGCAAGATCCAGCGGGTGTTCCCGGACCACGACATCGACGTGGTGATCCCCATCCCCGAGTCCAGCCTCACCTCGGCCCTGCAGCTCGCCGACACCCTGGGCATCGCCTACCGGGCCGGCTTCGTCAAGAACCGCTACATCGGCCGCACCTTCATCATGCCGGGCCAGACCCAGCGGCGGAAGTCGGTGCGCCAGAAGCTCAACGCCATCGACGTGGAGTTCCAGGGCAAGAACGTGCTGCTGGTGGACGACTCCATCGTCCGCGGCACCACCTCGCAGCAGATCATCCAGATGGCGCGGGATGCCGGCGCGCGCAAGGTCTACTTCGCCTCCGCCGCGCCGCCCATCCGCTATCCCAACGTCTACGGCATCGACATGCCCGCCGCCTCCGAGCTCATCGCCCACGGCCGGGACGAGGACGCCGTGTGCCGGGCCATCGGCGCCGACTGGCTGGTGTACCAGGACCTCGACGACCTCGTCGCCGCGGTGCGCCGGGGGAATCCCGAGGTGGAGCGCTTCGAGACCTCGGTCTTCGACGGCCGCTACGTCACCGGCGACATCACCGCGGACTACCTGCGGCAACTGGAGGACCGGCGCAACGACGGGGCCAAGCAGAAGCAGCGGGCCGAGGCGGAGAACGAGGTCATCGAGATTCACAATAATTTGTGAGTGGCGAGGGGCGAGTGGCGAGGGGTTGACAGGGCCGCGGGGGTGCCCTAGGCTCCGGGATATAGACGGCGCCGATTTGAACTCAGCTTGCGGGCGCCTTACAAATGCAGCTAAAGCGAGGGGCAACCTGCTTTAGCGATGGCTGAGGCGGGTTTTTTTGTGCCCGCCGTCCGGGCTCAGGAGGGCAGACA
>JALSIK010000115.1 GCA_026990045.1 Chromatiales bacterium
TCCAGCTGTCCGGCCACCTCCTCGCCGTCGCGGGCCAGCTTGGCCAGGTCCTCCTCCTGCTGGCGGCGGCGCTCGCGCGCGTGCTGCAGGCTCTGTTCCAGGCGGGCGATGTCGGCACCGATGCCGTAGAAACGGCCCTGGACCTCGTTGAAGCGGTCGCTGGCCTGGGCGTGCCGCTCCCGCTGCTGCTCCATCTCCGCCTCCACCCGGCGCTGGGCCGCGGTGGCCGCCTCCAGCGCGGTCTCCTGCTCGCGGATGGCGCGGTCGCTGTGCTCGGCCTGCTCGTTGAGGCCGCGCCAGCGCAGGGCATGGAGCTGGGCCCGGGTCAGGCGCTCCTCCTCCTTGAGCACCTTGAACCGCTCCGCAGTGCGGGCCTGGCGCTGGAGGTGGTTGAGCTGCTTGTCCAGCTCGTCCCGCAGGTCGTTGAGCCGGTCCAGGTTCTCGCGGGTGTGGCGCATGCGGTTCTCGGTCTCGCGCCGGCGCTCCTTGTAGCGCGAGATGCCCGCCGCCTCTTCGATGAAGACCCGCAGCTCCTCGGGCCTGGCCTCGATGAGCCGGGAGATGGTGCCCTGCTCGATGATGGCGTAGGAACGCGGTCCCAGGCCGGTGCCCAGGAAGATGTCGGTGATGTCCCGGCGGCGGCAGCGGGTGCCGTTGAGATAGTAGCTGGACACCCCGTCGCGGGTCACGGTGCGCTTGATGGAAATCTCGGCGTACCTGGCGTACTGGCCGCCGATGGCCCCGTCGCTGTTGTCGAAGATGAGCTCCACCGTGGCCTGGCCCACCGGCTTGCGGGTGGCGGAGCCGTTGAACACCACGTCGGCCATGGAGTCGCCGCGCAGGTGCCTGGCCGAGGACTCGCCCATGACCCAGCGCACGGCGTCGATGACGTTGGACTTGCCGCAGCCGTTGGGCCCCACGATGCCGATGAGGTTGCTCGGCAGCGGGATGACGGTGGGATCGACGAAGGACTTGAAGCCCGCGAGCTTGATCTTGGACAGCCGCATTGGCAGAAGATACCGGATTGCCCCCCGAACCCTCAAGATTGACATTCCGGCCCGCTTGCCGGCCGCCCGCCCGTTCCGGTAAGGTGCGCCCCATGCCCACCCGGCCCAGCAAGCAGCTCGAGACCTTTCCCAATCCCATGCCGGAGCGGGACTACACCATCCGCATCCGGGTGCCGGAGTTCACCTGCCTGTGCCCCAAGACCGGCCAGCCCGATTTCGCCACCCTCCACATCGAGTACGTGCCGGACCGGCTGTGCGTGGAGCTCAAGTCGCTCAAGCTCTACGTGTGGTCCTACCGGGAGGAAGGCGCGTTCCACGAGGCGGTGACCAACGCCATTCTCGACGACCTGGTGGCGGCCTGCCAGCCCCGCTTCATGCGGCTGACCGCCGAGTTCAACGTGCGCGGCGGCATCTACACCACGGTGGTGGCCGAGCACCGCCGGGAGGGATGGGAGCCGCCGCCGGTGGTGCGGCTGCCCTGAGCCGTGGCCGGGCCCCTGTGCCTGGGGCTGGACGCCGGCACCGGCGGCTGCCGCGCCGCGGTGCTCGATGAAGGCGGCGGGCTGGTGGCCTCTGCGGCGGTGGCCTGGCCGCCGCCCCGCGGCCACGGGCCGGCGGTGGAGCAGGACCCGGAGACCTGGTGGGCGGGCCTGCTGGCCGTGATCCGGGAGCTGGGGCGAGGGGTGGACCTGCACCGGGTGGCCGCCCTGGCGGTGGCGGGGACCTCCGGCACCGTGCTGCTGGCCAACGAGCGGGGCCGGCCGCTGGGCCCGGCCCTCATGTACAACGACCAGCGGGCGGTGGACGAGGCGGCGGCCATCCGCGAGCGGGCCCCCGCCGGCGCCCCCGTGCACGGCCCCGGCTCGGGCCTGGCCCACGCCCTGTGGCTGGCCCGCCGGGCCCCGGCCGGGGTCCGCCACCTCCTGCACCAGGCCGACTGGCTGGCCGGGCGCCTGTGCGGGCGCTTCGGACTCGGCGACTGGCACAACGCCCTCAAGACCGGCTTCGACCCGCAGGCCCGTCGCTGGCCGCCATGGCTGGACGCGCTGGACCTGCCCCGCGCGTGGCTGCCCCGGGTCCTGCCGCCCGGGTCCGTCATGGGCCGGGTGACGCCGGCCGCCGCCGAGGCCACCGGCCTGGCGCCGGGAACGGTGGTGGCCGCCGGCACCACCGACGGCAACGCCGGTTTCCTGGCCACCGGCGCCGCGCGGGCCGGCGAGGCCGTGACCTCCCTGGGCTCCACCCTGGTGCTCAAGGTCCTGAGCCCGGTGCGCATCGACTCGCCGCAGCATGGTATCTACAGCCACCGCCTGGACGACCTGTGGCTGGCGGGCGGGGCCTCCAACGCCGGCGGCGCGGTGTTGAAGCGGTTCTTCACCGATGCCCGCCTGCGCGAGCTGGAGCCGCTGCTGGAGCCGGACCGTCCCACCGGCCTCGACTACTACCCCCTGCCCGCCCCGGGCGAGCGCTTTCCCGTCAACGATCCCGGCCTGCGGCCGCGCCTGACGCCCCGCCCGCAGTCGGACACCCGGTTCCTCCAGGGCCTGTTGGAAGGGCTGGCGGAAATTGAATACACTGGCTACCGCCTGCTGCGGGAGCTGGGCGCGCCGTGGCCGGAGGTGATCTACACCGTCGGCGGCGGCGCCCGCAACGCCGCCTGGCGCCGCATCCGGGCGCGCCGGCTGGCGGTGCCCATGCGGGCCCCGCGCCACGAGCAGCCCGCCTGCGGCGCCGCCCGCCTGGCCCGCCGCGCGCTGGAAGCCCACAACAACGAAAGAGGACCGTCGTGATCACCCAGCCCTTCGCCGGCGCCGGCTACCTGCTCAAGGGGTTCGGACTCATCAACGCCCCCGGCGTGCGCCGCTGGGTGGTCATCCCGCTGGCCATCAACGTGGTGCTGTTCGCGGCGCTGTTCTACGTGGCCTACGACCAGTTCGGCCGGCTCGTGGACTGGCTCATGTCCTACCTGCCGCAGTGGGCGCAGGAGTGGCTGGCGTGGCTGTTGTGGCCGCTGTTCTTCATCGCGGCGGTGGTGATCATCTTCTTCACCTTCACCGTGGCGGCCAACCTGGTGGGGGCCCCGTTCAACGGATTTCTCGCCGCGGCGGTGGAACGCCATCTCACGGGGCGAGCGCCGGCCGGCAGCGGGCGCGGCCTGGCCGCCGAGATCTGGCACGCGGTGAAGGGCGAGCTGCGCAAGCTGCTCTACTTCGCCGGCTGGGCCCTGGTGCTGCTGGTCCTGTCCCTGGTCCCCGTGGTCAACTTCGTCGCACCCGTGCTGTGGGCGCTGTTCGGGGCCTGGATGCTGGCCCTGGAATACCTGGACTATCCCCTGGGCAACCACGGCCACGCCTTTCCCCAGGTGCGCGCGGCCGCGCGGCGCCGGCGGCTGGCGGCCCTGGGCTTCGGCGCGGCGGCCACCGTCGCCACCCTGGTGCCGCTGGTGAACTTCATCGTCATGCCGGTGGCCGTGGCCGGTGCCACCGCCTTCTACCTTCGCGAGCTGGCCGGGACGGACGCGCCCGCGGCGTGAGCGCCGGTTCACGCCCGCAGGAACGCCGCCAGCCGCTTCATGCCTTCCGCCAGGCGATCCGCCGACGTAGTGTAGGCGAAGCGCACGTGGGTATGCGCCCGGTGACGGCCGAAATCGCAGCCGGGGGTCACCGCCACGCCCGCCTCTTCCAGCAACCGGCGACAGAAGGCCAGGCTGTCGCCGGTGAAGCGGCTGCAGTCGGCATAGACGTAGAAGGCCCCCTCCGGAGTGACGGGAATGCCGAAGCCCAGCTCGCGCAGGGCCGGCAGGAGGACATCGCGCCGGGCGGCGAATTCCGCCCGCTGCGCTTCCAGTATTTCGGCGCACGGTGCGCCCAGGGCGGCGACGGCACCGTGCTGCGAAGGCGTGGGCGCGGCCAGGAACAGGTTCTGGGCCAGGCGATCCAGGGCCGGTACGTATTCCCGCGGCGCCACCAGCCATCCCACCCGCCAGCCGGTCATGCAGAAGTGCTTGGAAAAGCTGTTGATGACGAAGACCTCCGGGGTACGGCTCAGCACCGAGGCCGGCTCCCGGCCGTAGACCAGGTGCTGGTAGATCTCGTCCACCACCAGCCAGCCTCCGCGGCGGCGGGCGGCGGCGGCCATGGCTTCCAGCTCCTCCGGGGCGATGAGGGTGCCGGTGGGATTGGCCGGGCTGGCCACCAGGGCCACGGCCGTGGCGGGCCCCCAGTGCGCCTCCAGCAGCGCGGTGTTCATCTGGAACCCGGTGGCGGCGTCCACCGGCACGCTGCGGGCGCGGGCCTCGATGAAGCGGGCGAAATGGCGGTTGCACGGATAGCCGGGATCGGTCACGAGCACCTCAGCGTCACGC
>JALSIK010000116.1 GCA_026990045.1 Chromatiales bacterium
CGCCGGCCCGCGGGGCGGCGGCCTGTCCGCGGTGCAGACCCACATGACCAACACCCTCAACACCCCCATCGAGGTGCTGGAGGAGCGCTATCCGCTGCGGGTGACCCGCTACGCCGTGCGCCGCGGCTCCGGCGGCGCCGGGCGCCGCCGCGGCGGCGACGGCCTGGTGCGCGAGTTCCGCTTCCTGGCCCCGGCCACGGTGACCCTTATCACCGAGCGCCGGCGCCACCGGCCCTGGGGCCTGGCCGGCGGCGGGCCCGGGGCGGCGGGCGACAACCGCCTCAACGGCCGGCTGCTGCCGGGCAAGGTCCAGGTGGAAGTGGAGGCGGGGGACATCCTCACCATCGCCACCCCCGGCGGCGGCGGCTGGGGGGAACCTTGGGAGGAGTTTCCGGCCTCTCCACACGCCCCCCGCCCCTCGCCCCTGTAGCATGTGCGGCATCGCCGGTGAGCTGCGTTTCGACGGCGCCGCGCCGGAGCCGGGCGTGCTGGAGGCCATGCTGCCGGCCCTGGCCCGCCGCGGCCCGGACCATGAGGGGCGCTGGGCCGGCGGCCCGGTGCAGCTGGGCCACCGCCGCCTGGCGGTGATCGATCTCTCGGCGCGCTCCAACCAGCCCATGCACGACCCGGAGCTGGGGCTGACCCTGGTCTTCAACGGTGCCATCTACAACTACCCGGAACTGCGGCGCGAGCTGGCTGCCGCCGGCTACACCTTCTTCAGCGAGGGCGACACCGAGGTCATCCTCAAGGCCTACCACCGCTGGGGCGCGGGCTGCCTGGAGCGGCTGCGGGGCATGTTCGCCTTCGCCCTGTGGGATGCCCGCGCCCGGCGCCTGTTCCTGGCCCGCGACCGCATGGGGATCAAGCCCCTGTACTACAGCCGCGGCCGGGGCGGGTTCCGCTTCGCCTCCAACAGCCAGGCCCTGCTGGCCGCGGGCGGGGTGGACACCCGCATCGACCCGGTGGGCCTGCACCACCAGCTCACCCTGCACGCGGTGGTCCCGGCCCCGCGTACCATCCTGGCCGGCCTGCGCAAGCTGGCGCCGGGCACGTGGATGAGCGTGGAGGCCGACGGCCGCACCCGCCACGGGCGCTACTGGGACCTGGAAGCCACCCGTCCCGCCCGGCCCCTGTCCGAGGCGGAGTGGACCGAGCGGGTCCATGCCGCCCTGCGCGAGGCGGTGCGCATCCGCCTGGACATCGCCGACGTGCCGGTGGGGGTGCTGCTCTCGGGCGGGCTGGATTCCAGCCTGCTGGTGGCGCTGCTGGCGGAGGCCGGGGTGGAGGACCTGCTCACCTTCTCCATCGGCTTCGAGGACATCGGCGACGAGAAGGGCTCGGAGTTCGAGTACTCGGACCCGGTGGCGGCGCGCTACCGCACCCGCCATCACCGCATCCACATCCCCAACGACCAGGTCCTGGCCCGGCTGCCGGAGGCGGTGGACGCCATGGCCGAGCCCATGGTGGCGCAGGACGCGGTGGCCTTCTACCTGCTGGCGGAGCGGGTCTCGGAGCACGTGAAGGTGGTGCAGAGCGGGCAGGGGGCCGACGAAGTGTTCGCCGGCTACTTCTGGTATCCGCGCATGCACGCCGACACCGAGCCGGACCCGGCGCGGCGCTTCGGCCGCCACTATTTCGACCGCGACCACGACGAGTTCCTGGGCACGGTCATGCCCGCCTGGCACGGGCCCGACTGGACCTCGGCCCTGGTGCGCGAGCGCCTGACCCGGCCCGGGGCCGACGCCTTCATCGACCAGGTGCTGCGCTTCGACGTCACCACCCTGGTGGTGGACGACCCGGTGAAGCGGGTGGACAACATGACCATGGCCTTCGGGCTGGAGGCCCGGGTGCCGTTCCTGGACCAGGAGCTGGTGAAGCTGGCGGCGCGCCTGCCGCCGGAGCTGAAGCTGGGTTCCGGCGGCAAGCACGTGCTCAAGGCCATCGCCCGGCCGCTGCTGCCGGCGGCGGTCATCGACCGGCCCAAGGGCTACTTTCCCATGCCGGCGCTGAAGTACGTGCGCGGCCCGTTCCTGGATTTCATGCGCGACATCCTGGATTCGCGGGCCTGCCGCGAGCGCGGGCTGTTCCAGCGGCCCTACGTGGAGAAGCTGCTGGCGGCACCCGAGGCGCCGGCCCACTTCACCCGCCTGCGGGGCAGCAAGCTGTGGCACCTGGCCCTGCTGGAGTTCTGGCTCCAGCGCCACGTGGACGGGGCGCGCGCTTGAAGCCGGCCGGGCTTGGCCCCACGTTTCATGGGGCCAAAGTCCAAGTGTTTCGCTCGGGCATTTGCGCTATACTTGCCCGCCGCCGCGCCGGGCGCGGCGGTTCCGTCAACCCGCAACCGAGGCAGTCAGGTGTCGAAGATGGACGTAATGGATCGCATCAGAGAGCAGGTGGAAAAGAACCCCGTGGTGATCTTCATGAAGGGCACGCCCCAGTTGCCCCAGTGCGGCTTTTCCAGCCGCGCGGCCCAGGCCCTGCAGGCCTGCGGCGAGGATTTCGCCTACGTCAACGTGCTGGCGGATCCCGAGATCTTCGAGAACCTGCCCCGCTTCGCCAACTGGCCCACCTTTCCCCAGATCTACATCAACGGCGAGCTCATCGGCGGCTGCGACATCACCCTGGAGCTGTTCCAGAAGGGCGAGCTGCAGAAGATGGTGAAGGAGGCCGTGGCCAGGGCCGGCAGCACCGCCTCCTGAGGGCGGCGCTCAGTCGCGGCCGGCCGGCGGCAGCGGCCGGCCCAGCTCCCGGTCCCAGCGGTTGACGATGGCGCAGAAGATCTCCGCCGTGCGCTGGGCGTCGTAGAGGGCCGAGTGGGCCTGGTCGGCGTTCCACCGGATCCCCGCCGCCTCGGCGATGCGGGCCAGCACCGTCTGGCCGAAGGCCAGCCCGCCGAGGGTCGCGGTGTCGAAGGTGGAGAAGGCGTGGAAGGGATTGTCCTTGATGCGGCAGCGCTGGGCCGCGGCGCGCACGAAGCCCAGGTCGAAGAACGGGTTGTGGCCCACCAGGATGGCCCGGCTGCAGCCGGTCTCCGCCAGCCACTGGCGCACCGGCCCGAAGATGGCCTCCAGGGCCTCGGCCTCGGGCCGCGCCAGGCGGAAGGGATGGTGGGGATCGATGCCGTTGAACTCCAGCGCCCGCTCGTCCAGGTTGGCCCCGGGGAAGGGCTCCACGTGGCAGTGGGCGTGGGGGCCCGGGCAGACCGCGTCCTGCGCCTCGTCGTAGAGCACGGGGACCGCCGCGATCTCCAGCAGGGCGTCGCGCTGGGGATCGAAGCCGCCGGTCTCCACGTCCACCACCACCGGCAGGAAGCCGCGGAAGCGGGTGGCGATGGGATTGCGGACGCCGGCGTTCATCCCCACAGGATACCAGAACCCGCCGGCCTTCTTTGCGCTATGCTGTGACCATGCAGCGGAGACACACCGTGGCGCGCCGCGCGGGGGCCCGGGGCCTGCCTGCCGTCCTCTCGCTCGCCCTGGCCCTGGTCCCCGCCCTGCCCGCCGGGGCGGCGGAGTTCCACCCGCGCCAGGTGGGCATCCTGTGGCAGGTGGACACCGGCCGTGCCGAGCCGTCCTGGATCCTAGGCACCGTCCACAGCGACGACCCGCGGGTGCTGGCCCTGCCGGCGCCGGTGCGCCGCGCCTTCGCCCGCGCCCGCAGCTTCACCGCCGAGGTGGCGCTGGATCCGGGCGCGGCTCTCGCCCTCATGGGCCGCATGGCCCTGCCCGAAGGCGAGCGCCTGTCGCGGATGCTGGATGCCGCCACCTGGCAGGGGGTGAAACGGCACATGGGCGCGCGCGGCTATCCCGAGCCGGTGGTGGACCGGCTCAAGCCGTGGTCGGTGGCGCTGACCCTCAGCCTGCCCCGCCCGCGCAGCGGGATGTTCCTGGACATGAAGCTCTACATGGACGCCGTGGCCGCCGGCAAGGCGGTGGGCGGGCTGGAGACGGTGGACGAGCAGGCATCTTACCTGGACGACCTGCCGCGGGCGACCCAGATCGCCATGCTCGAGGCGGCGCTGGCGGAGCAGGACCGCCTGCCGCGGCTGCTGGAGCAGATCATCGATGCCTGGCTCAAGCGCGACCTCAACGCCCTGGAACGCCTCAGCGAGCGCCAGCTCCGCGGCCAGCCGGCGGCGGTGGCGCAGGTGTTCCGCCAGCGCCTGCTGCGGCAGCGCAACCGGCTCATGGTGGAGCGCATGGCCCCGCGCCTGGCCGAGGGGCGCGCCTTCATCGCCGTGGGTGCGCTGCACCTGCCGGGCCGGGAAGGCGTCCTCGAACTGCTGCGCCGCAAGGGTTACCGCGTGACCGCGGTGTACTGATTCGGAGGACGGAGGACGGAGGACGGAGGACAGAGGACAGAGGACAGA
>JALSIK010000117.1 GCA_026990045.1 Chromatiales bacterium
GAAGTGCTCCGGTCCCATGAGATAGACGATGAGGTCGTCGATGACCCCGCCCTGCTCGTTGAGCATGCACGAGTACAGGGCCTTGCCCGTGTCCCGCAGCCGGCCCACGTCGTTGGCCAGGAGGTACTGCAGGAACTCGCGCACCCGCGGCCCGGCCAGGTCCACGATGGTCATGTGGGAGACATCGAACATGCCCGCATCGCGGCGCACGGCGTGATGTTCCTCGATCTGGGAACCGTAGTGCAGCGGCATCTCCCAGCCGCCGAAGTCCACCAGGGTGGCGCCGGCGGCCCGGTGCTCGTCGTGCAGCGGCGTGCGCCGCAGCCTGTCCCGGGTGGCGGTGTTCATGGGTTCTCCTCCGCGTGGTAGGACGACCGCACCAGCGGCCCGGACTTGACCCAGGCGAAACCAAGGTCCCGCGCCAGGCGGGCGTAGTCGTCGAACTCCTCCGGCGGCAGGTAGCGGCGCACCGGCAGGTGGTAGCGCGAGGGCCGCAGGTACTGGCCCAGCGACAGGCGCCGCACGCCCGCGGCGCGCAGGTCGCCCAGCACCGCTTCCACCTGCTCGCGGCTCTCGCCCAGGCCCAGCATGAGCGCCGACTTGGCCTCCACCCCCGGCTGCGCCGCCACCCGCTCCAGCAGGCGCAGGGACACGCCGTAGTCGGCGCCCTTGCGCACCTCGCGGTAGAGGGCGGGAACGGTCTCCACGTTGTGGCCCCACACGAGCTGCACCGGGCCGGGCAAGGTGCGCACCTCGTCCAGGGCCGCGAGAATGGTGTCCACGGCCTGTGCCTGGCAGCGCTTGAAGTCCGGGGTCAGGAATTCCACGCCCATGGCGGGCCGGGCCCGGCGCAGGGCCCGCAGGGTGTCGGCGAAGACCGCGGCGCCGCCGTCGGGCAGGTCGTCGCGGTTGACCGAGGTGAGCACCACGTAGTCCAGGCCCATGGCCAGGGCCGCCTCGGTCACCCGCCGCGGCTCGTCCGGGTCGCGCCAGGTGGGCCGGCCGGTCTTGACGTTGCAGAAGCCGCAGGCGCGGGTGCACACGTCGCCCAGCAGCATGAAGGTGGCGGTGCCGCGGCTCCAGCACTCGCCGCGGTTGGGGCAGGCCGCCTCCTCGCACACCGTGTTGAGGCCCAGGCCGTGGACCGCCGCGGCGGTCTGCTGGTAGGTCTCGCCGCCGCCCAGCCGCTGGCGGATCCAGGCCGGCATGCGCGCCGCGTTGGGCTCGGCCGAGTGGTCGAAGACCGGAATGATGCGTCGCATGACCCTGAATACACTCCTCTGCCGCAGGGCGGCCGCCAAAAGCAAAAAAGCGGCGGGGAGGTTGCCTGCAACTTCCCGCGCCGCCCCTCTGTCCGGTTACCTGAGAGCTTGAGCCCCTTCGGTGCCCCGCTGCGCCCGTCTTGCGGCCGGCGGAGACTCTCCAGAGTCAATGCTGCGCCTGTGGTCCTTTTGCCTGAGCGTTTCCGGGCGGGTTGCGCCTTCGGCGCCCGCCACGGGGGCGGGTCTCTCCCACAGACGTGTTCATTGAAGGCAGCAAGTTTACTCAGGCGCCGCGCCAAAACCAAGGCCGGCGGCAAACCGCCGTGGAACCAGTCACTTAGCCGTGGCGGGCGTGGAGCCGGGATCCGGGCCGGGTATATATATAGAATGGGCCGCCGCCAATATGAGAATGATTATCATTGGCTCTCAGCGAGTCCCGGGGAACCCGCCCTGACCGCGGCCGGGTCCCGGCTCAGGGTCCGAAGCGTGCCAGCGCCGGCGGATGGAGGGTGTGCCCCATGGCCTGGCGCACGATGAAGCGGCGCGCAGGCGGCACCGCCTGGATGAGGCCCATGCCCAGCCCGCGCAGTGCGCGCACGCCGGCCAGCGTGCTGCCGAAGATGCGCTGGAAGCCGTCCACCGCGCGCAGCATGGCCAGGTTCTCCGCCCGGCGCCAGCGCTCGTAGCGCCGCAGCACGTGCAGGGCGCCGGGATCCTCGCCGCGCCCGGTGGCCTCGGCCAGCACCTCGACCAGGGCGGCGGCATCGCCCAGGCCCAGGTTCACGCCCTGCCCCGCCAGTGGATGCACGGTGTGGGCGGCATCCCCCACCAGGGCCAGGCGCGGCTGCACGTAGCGCACGGCGTCGAAAAAGCGCAGGGGAAACACCGCGCGCTCCGCCACCACCTCCACCGCGCCCAGGCGCGATTCGAAGCCCGCCTCCAGCTCTGCCGCCAGCGCGGCGGCCTCCAGCGCCGCCAGGCGCCGGGCCTCCGCCGGCGGCAGCGACCAGACGATGGCGCTGAAGTGATCGCACAGGGGCAGGAAGGCCAGGGGACCGCCGGGAAGAAACCGCTGCCAGGCGGTCTCCCCGTGCCAGCGCTCGCTGCGCGCCACCGTGACCAGGGCGGCCTGGTCGTAGTCCCACCCCCGCACCGCGATCTCCGCCCGGCGGCGCACCCAGGAGCGGGAACCGTCGGCCGCCACCAGCAGCCGCGCGCGCAGGCGCCGGCCGCCTTCGGTCTCCAGGGTCACGCCGCGGGGCCCGCATGCCATACCCGCCGGCCGTGTCCCTGCCAGCAGATGCACGCCGGGCAGCTCCGCCAGGCGGGCGTGCAGCGCGCGCACGATGACGTCGTTCTCCACGATGTGGCCCAGGTGGGGCTCGCCCACCTCCTGGGCCTCGAAATGGAGCACGCCGCTGGAGCCGGCGTCCCACACGTGCATGCTGCGAAAGGGGCTCACGCGCTCGGCCGCCATGGCCTCCCAGGCGCCCAGGTTGCGGAACAGCGCCTCGGTGGCGCGGGTGATGGCGGAGACGCGGATGGAAAAACCCTCCCGGCGCGGTGGCGGCGCCGGCGCCGCCTCCACCACCGCCACCGACAGCGGCGTCTCCCGGGCCAGGGCGCAGGCCAGGGCGGCGCCCACCATGCCGCCACCGGCGATGACCACGTCGAACTCGCCGCGACCCCGGCTCACGGGCAGGGCCCCGGGCGGTGCGCGGGCGGCAGGCCCATGACCATGCGCGGCAGGCGCCCCGCCAGGCCCATGGCATGGCGCGCCAGGACGTTCTTCAGCGGCGGCAGCAGGTCCAGCGCCAGCAGGCCCGCGTTGCGCGCCGCCGCCACCGGCAGCCGGTCGTTGGAGAACACCCGCACCAGGGCGTCGGTGAACGCGCTCACCTGCAGGCGGTCGCGGCGGCGCCAGCGGGCGTAACGCCCGAGCACGTCACCGGCGCCGGGATCGGCGCCGGTGTCGGCGGCCGCGGCCAGCACCTCGGCCAGCGCCGCCACGTCGCGCAACCCCAGGTTGAAACCCTGCCCCGCCACCGGGTGCAGGGTGTGGGCCGCGTTGCCGATGATGGCCAGGCGCGGGCGCACCTGCGCCCGCGCCTGCACCATGCCCAGGGGATAGACATGGCGCGCCCCCGCCACCAGCACCTCGCCCGCCTCCTTCGGCAGTGCCGGCTGCAGGGCGGCGAGAAAGCCGGCCTCGTCCAGCGCCGCCAGGCGCGCGGCCTCCTCCGGCGGCTGGGTCCACACCAGCGACCATTCACGGCCGGTGTCCAGCCGCCGCCCGTCGGCGCCGGCACCGGCCAGCGCCAGCGGCAGCAGCGCCAGGGGCCCGGCGGCCGTGAACCGCTCGTGGGCGGTGTCGCCGTGGGGCTCGCTGGTGCGGACGTTGGCGATGACGGCCGCCTGGCCATAGTCCAGGCGCACCGTCCCCACGCCGCACAGCTCGCGCACGCGCGAGCGGGTGCCGTCCGCCGCCACCAGCAGGCGGGCCGACAGCTCCCGCGCCCCGGCCGGCGTCTCCACCGCCACCCGCGCCAGGCCGCCCTCCGGCGCCACGCCCGTCACCTCGGCCGGGCAGTGGTGATCCACGTTGGCCGCACCGGCCAGGGCCGGACCCAGTACCGCGCCCAGCACGCGGCTCTCCACCACGTAGCCGAAGGCCGCCACACCGTGGCGGGCCGCCTCCAGGCAGGTGGTACCGAAGCGGCCGCGGTCGGAGACCCGGATGCGGCGGATGGGGGCGGCCCCGCGCGCGGCCACCGCCTCCCACAGCCCCAGCGCCTCGAAGATGCGCCGCGAGCCCCAGGCCAGGGCCAGGGAGCGGGCATCGAAGCTGGGTTGGGCACCGCCCTCCAGGGGCCGGGCCTCCACCACGCCCACGCGCAGCGGCAGGCCGCGCAGGGCGCAGGCCAGCGAGGCCCCCACCAGGCCGCCGCCGATGATGAGCACGTCGTAGTCGGGCCGGCTCACCGCCCGCGCCTCCGCCGGCCGCCGCCGGCACCCTCGGCCATGAGGGCCTCCACCTCGTCCGGGGCCTTGGGCACGCCAGCGGTGAGGACCTCGCAGCCGCCGGCGGTGACCAG
>JALSIK010000118.1 GCA_026990045.1 Chromatiales bacterium
GCGATCATCTGCCCCGGCTTGAGCCGGCCCTTGGCCACCACGTCCCCGGGGGCGTAGTCCCAGACCCCGATCTCGGAGGCCAGGGTGATGTGGCGGTCGCGGGTCACCACCCAGCGGGCCGGGCGCAGGCCGTTGCGGTCCATGGTGCAGGCGGCGTGGCGGCCGTCGGTGAGCACGATGCCGGCGGGCCCGTCCCAGGGCTCCATGTGCATGGAGCTGTACTCGTAGAAGGCGCGCAGGTCCGGGTCCATCTCCTCCACGTTCTGCCACGCCGGGGGGATGAGCAGGCGCATGGCGCGGAAGATGTCCATGCCGCCGGCGAGCAGGGCCTCGAGCATGTTGTCGAGGCTGAAGGAGTCGGAGCCGGTCATGGACACCAGGGGCCGCACGTCCTCGATGGGCAGGGCGTCGGTGGCGAACTTGTGGCCGCGGGCCACCGACCAGTTGCGATTGCCCTGGATGGTGTTGATCTCGCCGTTGTGGGCCAGGTGGCGGAAGGGCTGGGCCAGGCGCCACTGGGGCAGGGTGTTGGTGGAGAAGCGCTGGTGGAACACGCACAGCGACGAGGCCAGGCGCTCGTCGTTGAGGTCCGGGTAGAACACCGGCAGGTTGGCCGGCATCACCAGGCCCTTGTAGGCGATGAGCCGCCCCGACAGGCTGGGAACATAGAAGGTGTCGTCGTCGGCCAGGGCCTTCTCCGCCCGCCGCCGGGCCACGTAGAGATGGCGCTCGAAGCGGGTGGCGTCCATGTCGGCCGGGGCGTTGACGAACACCTGCTCGATGTCCGGCCGGGTGCGCAGGGCCTCCTCGCCGCAGGCCGCGGGATCCACGGGCACCCGGCGCCAGCCGGCCACGGCCAGCCCTTCCCGCTCCAGCTCCGCTTCCAGGCGCCGGCGGCAGCGCTGCGCGCGCTCGCCGTCGCGGGGCAGGAACACCATGCCCGCGGCGTAGCGCTCGCCCAGGCTCAACCCCGCCTCCGCCGCCGCCTCGCGCAGGAAGGCGTCGGGCTTCTTCATGAGCAGGCCGCAGCCGTCGCCGGTCTTGCCGTCGGCGGCGATGGCGCCGCGGTGGGTGAGCCGCATGAGGGCGCCGATGGCGGTCCGCACCAGCCAGTGGCTGGCCTCGTCGTCCATGTGGGCGATGAGGCCGAAGCCGCAGCTGTCGTGCTCGAACTGCGGGCGGTAGAGACTGGTTTCGGGAGACGGGTGCTTCACGTCGGTTGCCGTGCCTGGGTTTGAGAAAAATCCAAACAAATCCGGCCCTTTTGCCTGCGCAAAAGGGCATCGCAGTATACCGGCCCGCCTGCGGGGGTTCAATTCCACAACGGGCGCGGGCATGGCCCGGGCGGGCTCCGGGGTGAAGGCGTAACCGGCTGTTTTTCAGGGGGATTTCTGCCCGGCCGGGGGCGGCAGCTCGGCGTGGATGGAGGCGAAGCTGCGGGCCCAGGGCGCGGCCTTGCGCAGGGCCGGGGGCAGGCCGGCGCGGGCGGCCAGGGCCGCGGCGCGGTCGGGGTGGGAACCCAGGATGACCGCGTACAGGGGTTGCCCGTTGCGGGTGGCGGCGAAGTACACCGCCCGGCCCGACAGGCCGTGGCGGCGGATGAAGGCCCGCGCCGCGGCCTCGCTGCGGCTGGCGAAGAGCTGCAGGGTGAAGCGGCCGGGGTCCTGGCTCCAGATCCAGCCGGCCATGGCGGCGGGGTCCGCCGGCGCCGGTGCCGGCGCCCGGCCCGGCAGGGAGGGCGGCGGGGCGGGGGCCTTCAGCCGGGCCTGGACCTGCCCCAGGCGGCGGATCCAGGGCCGGTGGCGGCGCAGGGCCGCCGGCAGGGCGGACAGGGCCCGCTGCGCGGCGCCCCGGTCCCGGAAGCTGCCGTGGAGCACCAGGTAGCGGCCGGGCCCGTCGGCGCCCGTGTCCACGTAGCCGGTGTCCCCCGGCAGGGGGTGGCGGCGCAGGAAGGCGCGCACCGCGGCCTCGTCGCCCGAGGCCATGAGCTGGAGGGTGAACCGGGCCGGGTCCTGGGCCAGCCACCAGTCCTGCTCGCGCAGCCGGGCAGGGGGACGGGCCGGGGCGGGCCTGGCCGCCACCACCCGGAAGGCCAGGCTGTCGGAGTGGCCGCTGGCGGGGTTGCGCACGCTCACGGTCCAGGTGCGGGCACGGGGCCCGGTGGTGATGCGGAAGGTGAGCTCGTTGGGATTGAGCACCCTGACACGCTCCGGCGGCAGGGTCTTGCTCCGGCCACCCCACCGCACCGTGACCTCCACCCCGGGCACGAAGCCCTCGCCCCGCAGCTTGAGGGTCTGGGGCCGGGTGGAGGCCTTCACCGGCGAGGGCACCAGGCTGTCCAGGCGCACCGGGCCGCCGGCGGGGGCCGGGCTGCTTTCCCCCGCCCCGCCCGCGGGCGGCAGGATGGGCGGGGCGGCCTGGCCTTCCGCGGTTTGCGGCCGGGGCCCGCCGGGGGCCGGGGAGGCGGCGGGTTCCGCCGGCGGCGGCACCGGAACCGGGGTGGCCGGCGCCTCCTGCTTCGCCGCGCCGCCTTCAGGCTGCGCCTGCCCTGCCGCCGGCTGCGGGCCTGCCCCGGCGGACGGGGTGGCGCTGCCGCCGGAGGCCCCGGGTTCCGGGGCGGCGGCCACCATGCCCGGCGGGGCGAAGGGCAGCGCCTCGCCCTCGCCCGGGGGTTGTTCCGGTTGCTCCTGCTCCTGGAACAGGGCGTTGATCTCGTCCTGGAAGGTGAGCCCCAGGGCCGCGGCCACCACCAGCAGGGGCAGGACCAGGTGCAGCGGGGTCAGGCGCAGGCGCCGGGCGGCGCGCCGGGGCGGCGCCTCGCCCTCGCCGCCGGCGCTCTCGTCCAGCCTGCCGTCGCGCAGCACGGTGTGGGCGAGCCGGTTGACGCGCGCGGGCAGCCCGCCGCTGGCGCGGTGGATGCGGCGGATGAGCCTGGGGGTGAAGGGGCTCTCCCCCTTGAAGCCGGCGGCCCGGAGCCGGTGGCGGAGGTACTCGGCCACCTGCTCTTCGCCCAGGGGCGGGATGTCCAGGGTGTGGGTGATGCGCTCGCGCAGGCCGCGGAGGGACGGGGCCTGGAGCAGGCGTTCGATCTGCGGATCGGCGAAGAGGATGATGCGCACCAGCCGCCCGCTGGCGCTCTCGGCGTCGGCCAGGTGGAACACCGCTTCCAGGGCGTCCTCGGGCAGGTCGTGGGCATCGTCGATGACCAGGATGGGCACCAGGTCGCGCTTGGCCATGCCCGCCAGGTGGGCGTAGAGGGCCTCCTGCAGGGCCGGGGGATCGTCGGGCAGCGGGTGGAGGCCGAAGCCGGTGGCCACGTGGCGCAGCAGGGCGTCGGCGTGGAGCATGGGATGGGCGTCCACCTGGCACAGGCGCCAGTCGGCCTCGGCCTTCTCCATGAAGCGGCGCATGAGGCTGGTCTTGCCCGCGCCGGGGGCGCCTTCCACCAGCAGCACCAGGTCGCCGTAGCGGGCCAGGTGGGCGAGCATGTCCAGGCGCTCGGCCCGGCCCGCGTCCAGGTAGAAGAACCGGTCGTCGGCGGTGGGGGCGAAGGGGGCCTCGGCCAGGCCCCAGCGGGAGAGGTAGGCCGGCTCCAGGCGTTCCAGGGCCTCGCCGTCGTAGCGGGTCATGTGGCCGGTGCCCCGCCCTGGGTGAACACCACCCGGTAGCCCCGCGCGAGCTGGGCGTCGCGCACCTTCACCAGGGCCGCCTGCGCCGTCTCCAGGTCGGGGAAGTGCTCGCGCCGGATGCGGCCCGCCGCGCCCTGCCGGCCCCACTCGCGCACCAGCGACCAGCCGCCCATGAGGTCCCGCTGCAGCATGACCTGGTAGAACCGGGGCGGCTGGTCATCCACGGCCGGGATCTGCATGTAGATGCGCATGGCCCAAGTATCGGGCAAGGACGGGGGCGGTGCCAGCCGCCCTCACGTGAGCTCCTCCGCGTCGAACAGGCGCCGGTGCTCGCGGATGGCGTAGCGGTCGGTCATGCCGGCGATGTAGTCGGCCACCACCCGGGCGCGGCCGGCGGTGCCTTGTTCCGCCTCCGCCGCGCGGGCCCGTTGCTGGTGCTCCGGGGGCAGCAGGCGCGGGTCGTCGAGGAAGGCGGCGAACAGCTGGCGCACGATGCGCGCGGCCTTCACCGACATGCGGTGGACGCGCACGTGGCGGTAGAGGGCGGTGCGCAGGAAGCGCTTGAGCTCCAGGTTGAGCTGCTCCATCTCCGGGCTGAAGCGGATGAGCCGGCCGGGGTGGCGGCGCACCGCCTCGATGTCGGCCGGCGCGACCTCGTCGAGCAGCGCCCGGCTGGTCTCCAGCAGGTCCACCACCTGGCGGTTGATCATGCGCCGCACC
>JALSIK010000119.1 GCA_026990045.1 Chromatiales bacterium
CGCCGGTGGAAAACGGCAGCACCTCCCCGGCACGGCAGCCCAGCGCCGCGGCGGCCGCCGCGCAGCTCTCGCGCGCCGCGGCCAGGCCCGCGGCACCGGTGCCGGCGTTGGCGTTGCCGGCATTGACCAGCCAGGCCCGCGGCGCGGCGCCCGCCAGGTGCTCGCGCGCCACCGTCACCGGGGCGGCGCAGAAGGCGTTGCGGGTGAACACCGCCGCGGTGACGGCGCCCGGGGCCAGCTCGAACAGCGCCAGGTCGGGGGCCCCGGTGCGGCGGATGCCGGCGTGAGCGGCGGCCACGCGCACGCCGCCCACGGCGGGAAAGGCGGAGAAGTCCGTGACGATGGAAGCCATGAATCGGGCCACCGGCGCCGCCGGCGCACTCAGCTCAGGCGGCCGTGACAGTGCTTGTACTTCTTGCCCGAGCCGCAGGGACAGGGCTCGTTGCGGCCCACCTTGCGGCCCTGGCGCCGGAACGGTGCCTGCTCGCCGGGACCGGGGGCGGCGCCCCCCCCGGCCACCGGGCCCGCCGCGCCGCCGCCGGCGGCGGCCAGGGCCGGCTGCTCGTCGTGCTGGAACTGCATGCGGTCCTCGGCCACCTGCCGCGCCGCGGCCAGGGTGGCCACGTCCTCCTCGCTGCGCACCTGCAGCCGGCACAGGATGGTGGCCACCTCGTACTTGATGCGCTCCAGCATCTCGGCGAAGAGCTCGAAGGCCTCGCGCTTGTATTCCTGCTTGGGGTTCTTCTGCGCATAGCCGCGCAGGTGGATGCCCTGGCGCAGGTAGTCCATGGTGGCCAGGTGCTCCTTCCACTGGCTGTCCAGCACCCGCAGCATGACCTCGCGCTCGATGTGGCGCATGTTCTCGCTGCCCACCTGGGCCTCCTTGGCCCGGTAGCTCTCCTCGACGGCCTCCTGGATGCGCTGGCGCAGGGTCTCCTCGTGCAGGGCGTCGTCCGCCTCCAGCCAGCCGGCGATGTCCAGGTCGATGCCGAACTCGGCCAGCAGGGCCTCGCGCAGGCCGGCCACGTCCCACTGCTCCTCCATGCTCTGGGGCGGGATGTACTGGCTGATGACCCTGTCCACCACGTCGCGGCGGATGGCGTCCACGGTCTCGGACACGTCCTCGGCCTCCAGCAGCTCGTTGCGCTGGGCGTAGATCACCTTGCGCTGGTCGTTGGCCACGTCGTCGTATTCCAGCAGCTGCTTGCGGATGTCGAAGTTGTGACCCTCCACCTTGCGCTGGGCGTTCTCGATGGCCTTGCTCACCCAGGGATGCTCGATGGCCTCGCCTTCCTGCATGCCCAGGCGCTGCATCAGCGCCGACACCCGCTCCGAGGCGAAGATGCGCATGAGGCTGTCTTCCAGCGACAGGTAGAAGCGCGACGAGCCCGGGTCGCCCTGGCGCCCGGCGCGGCCGCGGAGCTGGTTGTCGATGCGCCGCGACTCGTGGCGCTCGGTGCCGATGATGTGCAGGCCGCCGGCGGCGATGACCCGGTCGTGGCGCTCTTGCCAGTCGGCGCGGACCTTCTCCTTCGCCGCCTCGTCGGCGTCGTCGCCCAGGGCCTCCAGCTCCGCCTCCAGGCTGCCGCCGAGCACGATGTCGGTGCCGCGGCCGGCCATGTTGGTGGCGATGGTCACCGCCCCCGGGCGGCCCGCCTGGGCCACGATCTCGGCCTCGCGCTCGTGCTGCTTGGCGTTGAGCACCTCGTGCTTGATGCCGGCCTTCTTGAGCAGCCCCGACAGGTACTCCGAGGTCTCGATGGAGGTGGTGCCCACCAGCACCGGCTGGCCGCGGCGGTGGCAGTCCTTGATGTCCTCGATGATGGCGTCGTACTTCTCGCGCGCGGTGAGATAGACCAGGTCGGTGTGGTCCTTGCGGATCATGGGCTTGTGGGTGGGGATCACCACCACCTCGAGGCCGTAGATCTGCTGGAATTCGAAGGCCTCGGTGTCCGCGGTCCCGGTCATGCCCGCCAGCTTGTCGTAGAGGCGGAAGTAGTTCTGGAAGGTGATGGAGGCCAGGGTCTGGTTCTCCTGCTGGATGGGCACCCCCTCCTTGGCCTCGATGGCCTGGTGCAGGCCCTCGGACCAGCGCCGGCCGGGCATGGTGCGGCCGGTGAACTCGTCGACGATGACCACCTCGTTGTTGCGCACGATGTAGTGGACGTCGCGCTGGAACAGGGCGTGCGCCCGCAGGGCGGCGTTGATGTGGTGCATGAGGCCGATGTGGGCGGCGTCGTACAGGCTCTCGCCCTCGCCCAGCAGGCCCGCCTCCACCAGCAGCCGCTCCACCTTCTCGTGGCCCGCCTCGGTGAGGAACACCTGCTTGTGTTTCTCCTCCACCGTGTAGTCACCGGGACCGTCTTCCTCCTCCTGCTTCTCCAGGCGGGGAATGAGGGCGTTGATCTTCTGGTACAGCTCCGAGCTCTCCTCGGCCGGGCCGGAGATGATGAGCGGGGTGCGGGCCTCGTCGATGAGGATGGAGTCCACCTCGTCCACGATGGCGTAGGCCAGGTCCCGCTGGGACTTGTCCTCCAGCGCGAAGGCCATGTTGTCGCGCAGGTAGTCGAAGCCGAACTCGTTGTTGGTGCCGTAGGTGATGTCGGCGGCATAGGCCTCGCGCCGGGTCACCGGGCGCAGGTGGCGGAAGCTCTCGTGGCCGCCGGCCTCGGGATCGAACAGGTAGGAGGCGCTGTCGGGGCCGGCCCCGCCGGAGGAGTTGATCACCCCCACCGACAGGCCCAGGAAATGGTACAGGGGGCCCATCCACCCCGCGTCGCGCCGGGCCAGGTAGTCGTTGACCGTGACCACGTGCACCCCGCGCCCGGGCAGGGCGTTGAGGTAGGCCGCCAGGGTGGCCACCAGGGTCTTGCCCTCGCCGGTGCGCATCTCGGCGATCTTGCCCTGGTGCAGCACCATGCCGCCGATGAGCTGCACGTCGAAGTGGCGCATGCCCAGCACCCGCCGCCCCGCCTCGCGCACGGTGGCGAAGGCCTCGGGCAGCAGGTCGTCCAGGGTCTCGCCCCGCTCCAGGCGCTCGCGGAAGTGCGCCGTCCGGGCCCGCAGCTCCTCGTCGGACAGGGCCTCCATCTGCGGCTCCAGCGCGTTGATGCGCTCCACCACGCGCCCCAGGCGCTTGAGCAGGCGCTCGTTGCGGCTGCCGAAAATCTTTTTGACCAGTTTTCCAACCATCTGAATCCCTTGGTGAAATCGCGGCGCCCGGGCGCACGAAAGGGGTATTTTACAGGCCCCCGGCCCCCTTGTCCGCCGGCGGGTGTCCCGGCGGCGGCCGCAGGGTGCCGTCGGCCGCGGGCACCACCCCGGTCTGCGGCAGGTCGGCCCGGGCCAGCTCCGCCATGCGCCGGGCGGCCCCGCCGGCCGGGTCCGGCAGCGGGCCGTGGGGCCGGTGCTGGCGGAACGACACCACGCGCCCGCCCAGGAAGCGGCCGTCGCCGTCCAGCCGCGCCAGCAGCAGCGGGGCCAGGCCGTTGGGGCCCTGTACGTTGACGCCCCAGTAGGTGCAGAAGTTTCCCAGGCTGTAGGCAATGAGCCGCCCGCGGTGGAGCTCCAGGGCGCGGGGCACGTGGGGCCCGTGGCCCAGCACCAGGTCGGCCCCGGCCGCCACCATGGCCCGGGCGAAGGCCACCACGTCGCCGCGGTGCTCGCCGTGGTAGAACTCCTCGGCGAAGGGCAGGTGCCCGGCGCCGGCGCCCTCGGCCCCGGCGTGCATGGAGACGACGACGATGTCGTGGGCCGCGGCCAGGTCCGCCACCCGGGCGGCGGCGGCCTCCAGGTCCAGCAGGTTGTGGGCGCCCCGGAAGGGGGCGAAGGCGATGAAGGCCACCCGCCGGCCCTTCACCGTCCACGAGGCCACGTCCCCCTCGGCCCCCGAGTGGCGGATGCCGGCGGCGTCCAGCGCCGCCATGGTGGCGGCGCGGCCCGCCTCGCCGAAGTCCCGGGCGTGGTTGTTGGCCAGGCTCAGGGCGTCGAAGCCGGCCGCCGCCAGCAGGTGCTCGGTGCCGGGCGGCATGCGGAACAGCCAGCAGCGGGCCGGGTCGGCGCAGGCCTTGGCCGGCTCGCCGCCGGCCAGGATCACACCCTCCAGGTTGCCCACGGCGATGTCCGCCGCCCGCAGCAGGGGGGCGGCGGGGCCCAGCAGGTCCACCCCCGGCGGCGGCAGGCGCGGCTCGGGGTAGTCGGTGCCCAGCATGAGATCCCCCACCGCCGCCACCTCGACGACCACCGCCGGCACCGGCCGGGCGGCGGCGGGGG
>JALSIK010000120.1 GCA_026990045.1 Chromatiales bacterium
GTCCCTGTTCATCAGCGGCCAGTACCTCTCGGTGCCCTCGGCCATCGGCTTCATCGCCGTGTTCGGCGTGGCCATGCTCAACGGCATCGTGCTCATCAGCTTCATCAACGAGCTGCGGGAAAAGGGGCTGCCGGTGGCGCAGGCGGTGCGCCAGGGCGCCTTGCTGCGCCTGCGTCCCGTGCTCATGACCGCCAGCGTGGCCATCCTGGGCCTGGTGCCCATGCTGCTCTCGGCGGGCGTGGGCGCCGAGACCCAGCGGCCGCTGGCCTCGGTGGTGGTGGGCGGCCTGTTCACCTCCACCCTGCTCACGCTGCTGCTGCTGCCCGTCATCTACGAGTGGATCGAGTCCCGCAGGGAGAAACAGCCATGAAAGAGATCAAGGCCTTCATGCACCGCAACCGGGTCGGGGACGTGCTGCGCGCCCTGCGCGAGGCCGGCCTGTGCCAGCGCTACTGCTGCCTGTCCGTGACCGACGTCCACGGGACCCTGGCGGCCCTGGACAACCAGGAGAAGAGCTTCTCCACCGAGCTGGGTGCGGAGGTGATCACCGAGGCCAAGCTGGAACTGGTGCTGGAAGACAACGAGGTGGAGGCGGCGATGGCCATCATCCGCGACAACGCCCGCACCGGCCAGCCCCTGGCCGGCTGGATCTTCATCACCAACGTGGGTACCGCGATACCCATCCGCGACTGACGCCCGTGGCCGCCTGCTGCGACGGCGAGACCGGCGGCCACACCGACCGCTGGTGGCGCTTCCCGCCCCTGCGCAACGCCCTGCTCGCCGCGCTCGTGGCCGGCCCCGCCTGGGTCGCCGAGGTCGCGGGACTCGTCTCCCACGTCGCCACCGTGCCCTTCTACTGGATCGCCATCCCCCTGGGCGCCTGGTACTGGGCCCGCGAAGGGCTGGAAGGACTGGTGCGCGAGCGCGCCGTGGGCATCGAGATCCTCATGCTCGCGGCCACCGCCGGCGCCGGTGCCCTGGGCCTGTGGGAGGAAGCCGCGGCCCTGGTGGTGCTCTATGCCTTCGCCGAGGGCGTGGAGGAACTCACCTTCGCCCGCACCCGCCGCGCCATCCGCGCCCTCCTCGACCTGGCGCCCAAGGAGGCGCGCCTCCTGCGCGACGGGCGGGAAGTGACGGTGCCCGCGGCCCGGCTCCGGCCGGGCGATCGCTTCGTGGTGCGCCCGGGGGAATCGGTCCCCACCGACGGCGTCGTCGAGGAAGGCCGCTCCCAGGTGGACGAGTCGGCCGTCACCGGGGAGTCGGTCCCGGTGGACAAGGGCCCCGGGGACGCCGTCTTCGCCGCGGCCATCAACGGCGAGGGCCGCCTGGTGATCCGGGCCACCGCGGCCCATGCCGACAACACCCTGGCGCGGATCATCGCCATGGTGGAACAGGCCCAGGAACGCAAGGGCCGCGCCCAGCAGTGGATGGAACGGTTCGGCCGCCGCTACACGCCCGCGGTGCTGGCCGCCGCCGCGGGCCTGGCCCTGTGGGCCCTGCTGGTGGAGGACGGCGACCTCCTCCTGGAACGGGCGGTGGTGCTGCTGGTGGCCGCCGCGCCCTGTGCCCTGGTCATTTCGCTGCCCATTGCCATGGCGGCGGGCATCACCGCCGCCGGCCGCCGCGGGATCCTCATCAAGGGCGGCGCCCACCTGGAGCACCTGGCCCTGGTGCGCACCATCGCCTTCGACAAGACCGGCACCCTCACCCTCGGCCGGCCGCAGGTCACCGAGGTCATACCACTGGACGGCGACGAAGCGGAGTTGCTGGCCACCGCCGCCGCGCTGGAAGCGGCCTCGGCCCACCCGCTGGCGGCGGCGGTGGTGGAACATGCCCGCGCAGCGGGCCACGAACCGGCACCGGTGCAGGACTTCGCCTCTCTCACCGGCGCCGGCCTGCGCGGCACCGTCGGCGGCCGGGAATGGTACATCGGGCAGCCGGCCCTGTTCTCGGAACGGCTGGGGCACGACCTGTCGGGACTGGAACCGCGCCTCCACGCCCTGCAGGACGAGGGCAAGACCGTCATCCTCCTGGGCACCCGCGACCATCTCGCCGGCCTCCTGGCCCTGGAGGACGTGGAGCGGCCCGGTGCCGGGGAGGTCATCGCGAACCTGCACCGCCTCGGCCTGCGCACGGTCATGCTCACCGGCGACAACCCGCGAGCCGCCGGCCGCATCGCTGCCCGGCTGGGCATCGACGACGTGCGCGCCGGCCTCAGGCCCGAGGACAAGGTGGCCGCGGTGCAGGCGCTGGAACGGGAGCAGCCGGTGCTCATGGTGGGCGACGGCGTCAACGACGCCCCGGCCCTGGCCGCCGCCACCTGCGGCATCGCCATGGGTGCGGCCGGCTCCGACGCCGCCATCGAGGCCGCCGATATCGCGCTCATGGCCGACGACCTGGCCAAGCTGGAGGAGGCCCTGCGCCTGGGACACCAGGCCAAGCGGGTGAGCCTCCAGAACATCGCCTTCGCCCTGCTGGTGCTGGCGGTGCTCGTTCCCGCCGCCCTCGCCGGCTGGATCAGCGTGGCCGTGGCGGTCCTGGTGCACGAGGCCAGCGAGCTGCTGGCCGTGGCCAACGGCCTGCGCGCCGGGCGCCTGCCCGGCCGCGGGGCGGCGTAGGACACCGGCCCCGGAACGCCGGCGGCATCGCGCAGCGGGGCCGGGGCCGGAGGACAGATGACGGAAGGCCGAAAGGGGCGCCCGGCCGGCAAGCCGCCGCGCGGTGCCGCCCTACGTGCCTGTACAATCGCTCCCCTTGCGCGCGCGGCCCTGGCCAACATGGTGGAGGCCGCCCGCATCGTGCGGCGCGAGGCGGCGGCCCAGCAGGCGGGATGAGCCGGGTCATGCTCCTTTCGTTTCCGTGTCCGCCCGCACCGGCAGGTAGCGCGACGGAGATTCCATGAATCTCTCCCGGCAGCGCCGGGAACAGAACAGGTAGCGGCGGCCGCCGTGCTCGGCCGCGATGTCGGCGGTCCACGCATCGACCCGCATCCCGCACACGGGATCGCGCACCCAGGCGTGCTGCTCCTGCTTGCGATCACGCAACCGCCCGTCCTCCAGCCACAGGATGCGGTCGGCGATGTCCTCGGCCCGGGGATCGTGGGTGACCACGAGCACCGCCCGGCCCTCGTCGCGGGCGATGTCGTGCAGGATCATGAGCACCTCCTGCCCGCGGTGGGAATCGAGGTTCCCCGTCGGCTCGTCGGCCAGGATCAGGCGCGGCTGGTTGACGAGGGCCCGGGCGATGGCCACGCGCTGTTTTTCGCCCCCGGACAGCGTGCCCGGGCGGGCGGTGCGGCGCGGCAGCAGGTCCAGGCGCTCCATGAGCGCCCGCGCCCGCGGCCGGGCGGCCTTCACGCCGCCGGGCGCGAGACGGGCGGGAAACAGGATGTTTTCCTCCACCGTCAGCGCCTCGAGCAGATTGAAGGCCTGGAACACGAAGCCGAAGGTCAGGGCCCGGAAGCGCGGCAACCGGCGCTCCGGCAGCGCCGTGACCTCGGTCCCGTCCACGTGGATGGTGCCGGCGGTGGGCCGCAACAGGGTCCCCAGCATGGACAACAGGGTGGTCTTGCCGGACCCCGAGGGTCCCATGACGAGCACCACCTCGCCCGCCGCGAGGGCGAGATCCACGCCCTCCACCGCCACCACGCGGGCCCGGCCACTGCCGAACACGCGGCGCAGCCCGCGGGCCTCCAGGATCGGTGATTCGTTCATGGTCTCACTCCTGGAACACCAGCATGGGATCGAGCCGGGCCAGGCGCACCGCCGGCCACAGGGATGCCAGGACCGCCACCGCCATGCCCACCGCCGCCACCTCCAGCACCATCCACCCCTTTACCGACACGGCGATCTGCGGGGCCAGTGCCGGCAGCCACGGCAGCACGGTCCAGGCCAGGATGGCCGCCAGGCCGATCCCCGCGGCCGTCGTGAGCAGCGATTGCAGCAGCGCCGCGGCCTGGACCTGGAACAGGGTGAAGCCCACGGCCTTGGCCACCGCCAGCTCGCGCGCCCGCCCCGCCACCTGCTGGTAGGAGGAAAACGCCACGATGAGGACCGCCAGCACGGCGCCGATGACCGTCATCATGCGGATGATCTCGGTGCCCATCTGCATGGCCATTTCCCGGTCCCGCTCGATGAAACGGTCCGTGGTCAGGGCGTTGACCTTCTCCACTTCCTCGCGGATGCGCCGCGCCACCGCCGCCGGCGGCGTGCCGGGGCGGACCCGGACCAGGACATAGCTGACGGAACTCTCCGCGTTCATCA
>JALSIK010000121.1 GCA_026990045.1 Chromatiales bacterium
AGGGCCTCGTCGGGGAGTTCGCGGCCCAGGGTCAGGTTGGCGCGCACGGTGTCGTTGAACAGCGCCGGGTGCTGGAGGACGCAGGCCACGTGCTCGCGCACCACGTCGAGCCCGATCTCGGTCACGGGCACGCCGTCGAACAGGACCCGGCCCCGCTGCGGCGGGTACAGGCCGAGGATGACCTGGACCAGGGTGGACTTCCCGCCGCCGCTGGCGCCCACCAGCGCCACCTTTTCGCCGGCGGCGATGTGCAGGGAGACATCGTGCAGCACCGGTTCGTGCTCCCCGTAGGCGAAGGTGACGTGCTCCACCGCCAGGCTCACCGTGGGCCGGCCGGCGAAGGGATCGCGCCGGCGGGGATAACGGGGTTCCTGCCGCAGGGCCAGCAGGGCGTTGATGCGGGCGAGGGCGGCCTGGGCGGCGTACCAGGCATACTGCACGTTGAGCAGCTCCTGCACCGGGTTCATCATGAACCACAGGTAGCCGAACACGGCCATCATCTGGCCCACGCTGAGATCGGAGAACACCACCATGAGCATGCTCACGGCGCGGAAGGTGTCGAAGCCCAGCAGGAACACGACGAAGGAGAAGCGGCCGGCGGCGTCGCTCTTCCAGGAGTAGGCGGCCGAGTGGCGCCGGATGTCACGGGCGCGGTCGATGACCCGGGCGACGTAATGGCGCTCGCGGTTGGCGGCCCGGATCTCCTGGATCCCGTCCAGGGTCTCCACCAGCGCCTGCTGGAAGATCTCGAAGGCACGATTCTCCCGCTTCTTGAGCTGCTTGACCTTCTTGCCCAGGATCACGGTGAACCAGATCACCAGCGGGTTGCCCAGCAGGATGAACAGGGCCAGCTGCCAGTGCATCCAGACGAGGATGACGCTGATGCCCACCAGCGACAGGATCGCCACCACCACCTTGCTCACCGAGGCGCCCACGAACTCGTCGATGGCATTGACGTCGGTGACCAGGCGCGACGCCACCGCCCCGCTGCCCAGGGTCTCGTACTCGGCCAGGGACACCCGCTGCAGCACCTCCAGCAGCCGGCGCCGGATGCGGTAGCTGACGTCCTTGGCCACCAGGGCGAACTGGCGCGTCTGCCACACGCCCAGCGCCAGCGCCGCCAGCCGCAGGCCCACCGTCAGGGCCAGGACCGCCCCGATGTAGAGCACCGGGCCGTGCCAGGCGGGCGGGAACAGCCGCTCCATGGCACCCACCAGGGTGCCGGGCCGCGCCAGCAGGACCTCGTCCACCAGCAGCGGCATGAGCAGGGGGATGGGAACGTTGGCCGCCACCGCCGCCACCGCCACCCCGTTGGCCAGCAGCAGCCGGCGGCGGTGGCGCAGGGCCGAGTCGAGGATGCCGCGCCAGGTGAAGGCCGGCGGGGCGGTGGGGGTGGATTGGGCCACGGACTGCACTCCCCTTGGGAAGAACCGCCCGATTATCGCACGGCGGGGCCGAAAACAGGCCGCGCGGGTGGGAATTTCTCACGGGAATCAACGGGCTGCCGATAAAACGTGCTGTCAGGCCGTTGAAAACCAGCCTGACAGCGGCGGGGCAGGGGCGCCCCGCCCACAAATCGAGCGCGCAAGCGCTTGATGTGGCGTAGCCGAACCCGGACCTGCGCCGGGTTCGGCGCGTTGAAAAAGGTCAGGACGACCCTTTGCAAATCTGTTAGAACACGCACATTTGCGACCGGAGGAACGGAAAGCGGCGATGGGCCGAAGGGTCGATTTCAACACCCCCGAGCGGCAGCGGCCGCGGCGGGACAGCTTCGACGCCCGCCCGCGCCAGGTGGCGCGGTGGCTCGACGGGCTGCCGCGCGCCAATGCCGGGGAGACCGCCAGGCGCATCTTCAAGGTCCTGACCGAGACCAACGGCCTGCGCCTGCGCTGCCGCCACCGGGTCAACCTGCTGGAGAACCTGCGCGAGCCGGTGCAGTTCGTGCTGGAGCAGATGCAGCGTCACTTCGTGGGCGAGCCCGCGCCGCTGCCCCCGCGCAAGCGCCAGATCGCGGTGGCCGCCCACAAGCTCACCCTGGCCATGGCCACCGGCTACAAGATCGCCGCCGAAGAGATGGTGGCAGAGAGCCTCCTGTTCCTGGACCGGCGCCGGCTCGCCGTGCTGCTGCACCGGGCGGTGACCTATCTCACCCGTGCCCTGCTCATCGCCTACCAGACCTATACCGAGTTTCCGCAGCAGCCCTGGTCGGATCTCTACCGCCTCTACCGCTTCGCCGAGTCCCGGCGCCTGCACCGGGTGGCGGTGGCCGACACCCAGCACCAGTACATCGTCAAGACCACGGTGGAGCAGGAGTTCGCCCGCGCCCTGCTGCTGTACCTGAGTTCGCCGTACCAGCTGCGCCAGGGCGAGGTGGGCAAGGTGCACGTGAACCTGGAACGCTGGCTCTCGGCCATCCGCCTCCAGCCGACGGCGGGAGAAGGCGACAAGGGCTTCATCGTCAACCTGGCGGGCGAGGCGCCGCCGCGGCCTCTCCACATGCGTGGCGACGACTGCAACCCCGCCGACTGCCGGCTGCTCGCGGTGGACGCCGTGATCGAGCATCTGCGCAGGGAACTGGAGCGGGACGCCGGCCGGGTGTCCAGCACCCTCATCACCATGGGGATGGAGGAGGCGGCCCTGCCCCACGATCTGTTGCGGCGGTTGATCCAGGCCTGGGAGACCCCGGCGGTGGAGCGGCCCCTGCGCACGGAACTGGACGAACCGGTCCGGGTCGCGGTGGGACTCGCCGCGGTGCACCATTTCCTGCTCCGGTCACGGCCGGGGGCGGGGATGGAGAGCGTCCTCGAGCAGCTGGTGGACGGGCGGGCCCGGTTCGAGGCCTGGTCCGGGCGGGAACAGGACGTGGACGTGTGGGAACTGGCGTACGTGCCCCGCGACCAGGTCGCCGGTATCGAGGTGACCGGCGAAAAGCCGGCGCCGGTCGCCGCCGACTTCGAGCTGGGAGAATGGACCCTGGTCAACGAGAGCGCCGGGGGCATGCAGCTCCGCTGCGGGGTGGACTGCGTCCCGCGGGTGCAGGTGGGCGATCTCGTGGCCGTTCGGCGCGAGACCGCCGCGGGGGTCCGCTGGCCCGTGGGCACGGTGCGCTGGATGAAGGCAGGCGAAGGAGGGATCGAGGTGGGGGTGCTCCTGGTGGCGCCGGAGGCGGTGGCGGCCGGGGTGTCCATGGCGGTGGAGCAACAGGGCGGGGGCCCGCGCTTCGACCGCGCCCTGCTGGTGCCGGCCTCGGTGGCCAACCGCCAGCAACCTGCGCTCATCACCGCGCCTTATCCCTACCGGCCGGGCGCGGTGGTGAAGGTCCTGGTCCAGGACCAGGAAACCCGCGTCAGGCTGGCGCTGGAGGTGGACAATACCGGGTCGTGGGCGGTGTTCCACTTCACGCCCCTGGACCACCCCGCGCACGCCGGGGGACCGGCCGACGAATTCGACGAGGTGTGGAACCTGCTGTAGCCGGTGGCGGCCGCGCGCGCCGGTGTCAGCCCAGGCGGCGGGCGATGGCCTGGGTCTTGTCCAGGTCGCGCAGGTATTCCTTCAGCGCGGCCACCGCATCGCCCCGGCTGTCGAAGGGGCCCCGGTCCACCCCCTCGCGGCAGGCAAAATACCATTTGGATTCGATGGAAAAAAACCGGCCGGTGCGAAACGGGACCGGCCCGGTCTCCCCCTTCCGGTTCATTGGCCTGGTCATGGTCCCCTCGCTGGACAATTCGTGGGAGCGTAATTTTTTATAGGGCGCCGGCGGGAAGCTGTCAAAATACCCGCCGTACTTTCGGACGGGCGGTAGCGGGGGACCGACCGGGCGCCCGGCACGAGGGAGGCAAGGGGATGTTTCCACCGGACGATGCCCGTTACGCGCGGGTGCGGCAGCGGTTCCTGGCCGCCGCCCGCGCCCGCGGCGCCCGCCTGGACAGCCTCACCCTGCCCGGGCGCGGGCCGGGCGGCGAGGCCCTGGCGGTGGACATCGCCTGGCTGGGCCCGGCCCGGGCCCCGCGGCTGCTGCTGCACACCAGCGGCCTGCACGGGGTGGAAGGCTTCGCCGGCAGCCTCATCCAGCACCGGTTGCTCCGGGACCTGCCGGAGCCGCCGCCGGCCACCGCGGTGGCGCTGGTCCACGGCCTCAATCCCTGGGGCATGGCCTGGCTGCGCCGGGTCAACGAGCACAACGTGGATCTCAACCGCAACTTCCTGCCGCGGGACGACGACTGGTCCGGCGCGCCGCCGGGCTACGCCCTGCTGGACCC
>JALSIK010000122.1 GCA_026990045.1 Chromatiales bacterium
GTGCCGCCCCCTTGCAACGCTCGGCCAGCTCCCGCGCCTGCGTGGCCGGTACCACGGCCACGAAGCGGTTGGGCAGGGCGGCGGCGAAGAGGGGATTGGCGTCGGTGGCCCCTTTCATCCAGGGTGCATTCTCGAACAACTCTTGGGGCAGGCGCTGCTCGCGCAGCCACTGGTCCACCTGCGGCACGCCGCGCAGGCGGGGAAACAGCACGGCATCCGGCCCCAGCGCCTCGCAGAGCGGCTTCATGGCCTCCCAGGCCAGTCGGGCCAGGAGGTGGGAGCCTGCCCAGAGATCGGAGGTGGTGCGTGCACTGGCGATGAAGGGCTGCACCGGGCCGATGGCCAGCGCCAGCAGGGCGACCTCGCCGTTTTCATCCGCGGCGGCGGCGCCGGCGAAGGCGGAGGTCAGGTCCAGGTGCTCCCAGATGGAATGATCGGGTACGCGGGTGTCGGCCGGGAGCTGTCCCCACAGCGGGCCCAGCTTGCCGAAATCCTCGTCTTCCCGCAGTTCCGGGCCGAAGCGCCAGTAGGCCAGCAGGGTCTTGCGGGCATCACCGTCCACGCACTCCGCCAGCGCCTTGAAGTGGGCGAGGCTGCGGTTCTTGATGTCTTCGACGTCGGTGTCCGCGAGGCGGCCGTGATCACGCAGATCGATCCCGGCGCCGCTCACCGGGTGGATCAGCACGGGGTGGTGGGCCCAGCGGACCTGGGCCCACTGGTCCCTGGGCCACTGGGGGCGATCGGCGGCCGCGGCCCACCAGTCGGCCCGCTTCACCGCCTGCCGGTCGGCCCGGGCGAGGTCCAGCCACTCGTTCAACACCCGCACCGTGCCGCCTTCGTGCCCGGCCGGATCGCGCAACAGCACCAGCGCCTTCTCGCCCGGGTCGTGCAGGCGGGCGGCGAGCTTGGTGTGCCAGAGTCGGTCGTCGTTCATGACGGGCTCCTTTGCAGGTTTTCATACTGGTCCAGGAGGGTGTGGACCTTCTCCCAGACCGGTTCCGCCGCCCGCCTGTCGATGCCCTCAGGCAGGAACGGCATGTGAAAAATCACCCCGTAAACATGCTCGCCATCCATGCGGACCTTGAAACGGAGGTTGCTGGGCACGCGCCCACCCTTGCCGGCCACGGGCTGGTTGACGACTTCGCGGTTCCCGCGCCGCTTGGCCAGGCCGTTGACCGCCTTGCGCACGGCGGCCAGATCCTCGATGATGGCTTTCCATTCCGGTCTTGCCTCCGTGCGCCAGACGAGCGGGCCGTTCTCGTCTTCACCAATGGCATGTGCCCACTGCTCGTTAAGGCAGACATGCCAGTCGCGCAGCGGTAGGTTTCCGACGCCGGCCTCTGTTCCCAAGGGGCTGGGATCGAATGCGAGGGAGCCCCAGCCGTTGCGGCAACGGCCGCCGATGGTGCCGAAGGCATGGATGAGGGCAAGCGCCCTTTCGATATGCTTGGACCCGGGGCAGCCTTCCGGCCAGGCGACGCGCAGGGCGGCCCGATCCCTGTCCGGGTCCAGGGGGTGGGCCATCTTCAGTTCACTCGCGGACTTCACAGGCCCGTAACCCAGATAGAGATGGCTGGCCACGGCGTTGCGGCCATCACCGACGGGCCGGGTGCGCGGCATGTTTTTCAGTGTGCCCTCTGACCATGGAACCAGCCGCAGGCGCACCAGGCTGCGGCGCGCGGCAACCTTGTTTCCATATTCATCATGGTCCTTTTCCAGCCACGCATGGCCGAACAGGCGCCCTTCCACCTTTCGCATCGCCTGCCAGTCGGCCGGGTCGTTTTCTTGTGCCCACGCCACCCGCCACCATTGGCGCAGCAGGTGCTTGAACGGTGGCGTGCGCCACTGGCCGCTCTGCCCGGCGTTGCCGAGAAAGGCGGGGGTGAGGAAGCGCACCTCGTACTCGCGGGTGACCATGGGGCCGGCGTCGGCAATGGATGGGGTTGCGTTCATGGCCTGGGTTCTCCTGTTGAGAGCGGTTCCGGCGTCACAGTGTGTCCTGCCGGCGGCGCGGTGTCTCGTCCCGCAAGCTTGCCGTCCATGAAGCGGACGGCCGCGGCGGGGAGCCGGAGGCTGTACCGGCGGGGGCGGGTGCCGCCGTCGTCGATGAGGTAGGGCGCGGCCGCCGCGCCCAGGCGCTGGCGCAGCGTGCGGTGCA
The DNA here is from genome assembly GCA_026990045.1 of Chromatiales bacterium. Lineage (GTDB taxonomy): Bacteria > Pseudomonadota > Gammaproteobacteria > CAMYNG01 > CAMYNG01 > JALUTW01. The sequence continues at coordinate 2,159 of JALSIK010000122.1, forward strand.
GGCTGCTCTTGAGTACGGAAAAGTAGTCTCCGTCCATGCCCCTGGCCAGGGCGGCATGGGTGCGGTCGCGAGCCGCGAGTTCGTCACCGACGGCGTCGTATTCGGCAAGGAAACGTCGGGCCCAGTCCGCGTCGGGGGCGTCCTTGGGCGGCGCCGGCAGCGGCGGCGCCCCCTCCGCGGCGCGGCGGGCGAACACCGCCAGCAGGGCGAGCTGCGCGGGGGGCAGGGAGAATTCGGTCCCGGCGGCACGGACGCGGCCGGCGCGCCGGTCGATGACCAGGTGGGCCGGCGCCAGGGCGCGGCTGGCCGCCGCCACCGCCTCGCTGAACCGTGCCTCGCCCTCCAGCAGCCGCCGGTCCAGCCCGTGGCGCAGGCTCACGAACGGGATCTCGGCCAGGGTCACGGCGGCATTGCGCGTGTCGGCCAGGTTGCCGTCGCGGGTCTGGATCACCCGGCTGTACGGCGTGGGATAGAAGAAGTCCCAGCTCGACTCGAAGGGTTCGGACACCAGCACGTGGGAGAGCCGGTCCCGCGGGCGCCCGAACAACGAGAGGGCATAGCCCAGGTAGTAGCCCATGGTCTTGCGCCCGCCGGCGATGGAGACGTGCAGCTCGGTGCGGGGATCGGCGGTGAGGCGGCGCACCTGCTCGCAGATGAAATCCGCGGCGCAGGCGTTGTCCTCGGGGGTGCGGATGTCCGCCAGGGGGCGGCCGTCGGGGCCGGGCACCACCAGGATGGAGTCGCCGTCGAATTCCACCGGGGGCAGGCCGTGGTCGTCCAGCAGGCGGCGGAACCACCCCGGCTCGTCGCCGAGCAGCGAGAGCCGGGCCCGTTCTGCACCGTCACCGGTGGTGATGATGCGCACGGCATCCGGGATCCAGGGCGGGTCCTGGGCCACGGCCAGGGCGTAGATGGATTCGGTCACGACCTGCGGCGACAGGCCGGTGACGGCGAGCAGGATCCTTCGGAGCGATGGTTTGGTCGTTTCTTTGTTCATTCCGGTAATGCCGGTGGCGGATGCCGTCCCTGGCCCGGGCTCGTCCCTGCGCCGGCCATCATGCCACGGCCCGCCCCACCCCGGGATGGTCACAAGCTTGTGTCCAGCCGGTACTGCCCGAGGCCCATGCTGGTCTGCTTGCCCACGTGGATCCACTGGCCGAGCCACACCAGTGGCCACCACGCCTCGAGGCCGTCGAGGTCCAGCGTGAACTCGCCCACGATGCCGCCCATCTGCATGCGTGTCCGCTGGCGGCTGGAGTAGCGCGTCCAGTCTTTCCAGGCCAGGCGTTCTGGCGCCGGCCCGGGGCGGAGCCGCTCCGGGAGGTCGGGCAGCCGTGGTTGCGCCAGCCCGTACAGCGCCAGCAGGTCCCGCATCCGCAGGCGCAGGGCATCCAGGAAGATGCGGTTCGAGAAATCCCGCGGTCCCAGCAGGCGCCCGCGGCGCTTGAGCCGCAAGGGGGTCTCGAGCAGGATTCGCATGTGACGCCGTGGTGCGGGCGGCCGGGGGATGCCGGAGGCACTCGCGGGGAGGGGCCGGCTGGTGTCCAGCGGTTCCCATTCAGCGCTGCCCACCGGCGTTTCTCGTTCCATCGTCACCAGGCGGAAGGGAGTTCTGTCGCGGCCCAGGCCCAGCATCCCCGCATGCCGCATGGCCGGCGCCAGCCAGGGCAGCGCCTTGCCGGCGTCACCCATCAGGACCAGATCGAAGGCCAGGGATTCACCCCTCGCCAGGCGGGGCGGGGTGGGCAAGTGCAGGTGGAGCACCCAGGCATGGGGGGTGGCAGCATAGCGTTGTCGGTGTGCCGCGCCGGTGGCGGGGCTTTCGAAGAACCGGGCATAGCCGCAGCGGGCCTGGAGCGTGCAGCCTTCGCAGGCCGTCCGGCGCGTCACGCACAGGGTGCGCCGCAACCCGTGCCCCAGCAGGCCCCGCAGCGCCGAGCCTGGATAGGGGGGCAGGGTGCATTCGCGTTCGAAGGCGAGCGTGAGGCGGACCCGGTGCAGGGGCAGGGCAAGGATGTCGGCGGTTACGGCCTGATCCATGGGTTTT
>JALSIK010000123.1 GCA_026990045.1 Chromatiales bacterium
CCTGCGCGCCGGCGTGCTGCGGGTCATCGGCGATCCCCGGGTCCGGTTCCAGGAGGACCCGGTGCGCATGCTGCGGGCGGTGCGCTTCGCGGCCAAGCTGGAATTCCACATCCCGGAGGACCTGGGCCGTATCATCCGCGAGATGGCCGACCGCCTGGCCCTGGTGCCCGCGGCGCGGCTGTTCGACGAGGTGCTCAAGCTGTTCCTGTCCGGCCACGCCCACCTGACCTTCGAGCTGTTGCGCCAGCACGGCCTGTTCGGGCAGCTGTTTCCGGCCACCGAGCACCACCTGGCGGCCAACGAGCCCTTCACCCTGCCGTTCATCCGCCAGGCCCTCATCAACACCGACCAGCGCATCGCCGCGGGCAAGCCGGTGACCCCGGCCTTCCTGTTCGCCACCCTGCTGTGGACCCCGGTGCGCGTGGCCGCCGCCGGCCTGCGGGAGCAGGGCATGTCGCCCATCCAGTCGCTGCAGATGGCGGGCGAGACGGTGGTGCGCGAGCAGCAACGGACCGTGACCCTGCCGCGCCGGTTCCAGATCCCCATGCGCGAGATCTGGACCTCCCAGGCGCGGCTGGTGGAACACCGCGCCGGCAAGCGGCCGCTGGCGTTCGTGGAGCACCCGCGCTTTCGCGCCGCCTACGACTTCCTGCTCCTGCGTTGCGATGCCGGCGAGGTGGAACCCGAGTACTGCCGGTGGTGGACCGACTTCCAGCTCGCCGGCGAGGAGGTGCGCCAGGCCATGTGCGAGGCCCTGGCCCCGGCGCGCAAGGGTCGCCGACGCCGGCGCCGCCGGCGGCCGCGGTCCGGGAACGGGGCGGACGGGCGCGCCGGCGAATGACCCGCGCGGTCCGCGCCTACGTCGGCCTGGGCGCCAACCTCGATCACCCGGCGGCCCATGTGCGCCGCGCGCTGGCCGAGCTCGACCGCCTGCCGGGGACCCGGCTGGACGCCGCCTCGCCCCTCTACCGGAGCCCGCCCCTGGGCCCGGCGGACCAGCCCGACTACGTCAACGCCGTGGCGCGGCTGGAGACGGCGCTGGAGCCGCTGGCCCTGCTGGATGCGCTGCAGGCGCTGGAGGCCGCTCACGGCCGGGTGCGCGGCGGCGAGCGCTGGGGTCCGCGGCCGCTGGACCTGGACCTGCTGCTCTACGGGGACGCGGTCATCGACGGGCCCCGCCTCACCGTGCCCCATCCCGGCCTGTATGACCGGGCCTTCGTCCTGTATCCTTTGGCCGACATCGAGCCGCAGCTCGTGTTTCCGGACGGCCGCAGCCTGGCCCAGGCGCTGGCCCGGTGCCCCGGCGACGGCCTGCGGCGCCTCGGACACTGACGCGGGTCGGGAGCGTGAGCGACGCAGCACCGGGATTCATCGTGGTGGAAGGGCCCATCGGCGTGGGCAAGACCACGCTGGCCCGGCGGCTGGCGGAGAGCTTCGGCTCCGACCTGCTGCTGGAGGGGGCCGAGGACAACCCGTTCCTGGAACGCTTCTACCGCGATCCCCGCTCGGCGGCCCTGCAGACCCAGCTCTTCTTCCTGTTCCAGCGCGCGCGCCAGCTCGCGGAGCTGCGCCAGGGCGACATGTTCCAGCCGGTGCGGGTGGCCGACTTCATCATGGAAAAGGATCGCCTGTTCGCGCGCCTGACCCTGGACGAGGAGGAGTACAAGCTGTACGAGCAGGTCTACGCCCACCTGGCGGTGGACGTGCCGCAGCCGGACCTGGTGATCTACCTGCAGGCACCGGTGGACGTGCTGCTCAAGCGCATCGCCAAGCGGGGCCGCGACTACGAGCGCCACATGGACCGCCGCTACCTGGAGCGGCTGGCGGAGAGCTACATGAAATTCTTCCACGACTACAGCGCCTCGCCGCTGCTCATCGTCAATGCCGCCGAGATCGACTTCGCCGGCAACGACGACGATTACCACCTGCTGCTGGAGCGCATCCGGCGGGTCAGGAGCGGGCGCCACTACTTCAACCCGGCCCCCCTGAACCTCTGAGGCCCGACCATGACCGGTACCGCCCGCCCGCCCGTGACCCTGGCCACCCTGCGGCGCATGAAACGCGAGGGGGAGAAGATCGCCATGCTCACCGCCTACGACGCCAGTTTCGCCGCCCGGCTCGACGCCGCCGGGGTGGACGTGGTGCTGGTGGGCGATTCCCTGGGCATGGTGGTGCAGGGCCAGGCGACCACGGTGCCGGTGACCGTGGACCACGTGGTCTATCACACCGCCTGCGTGAGCCGCGGGGCGGGGGCCATGCTGGTCATGGCGGACATGCCGTTTCTCAGCTTCCGCGACCCGGCCCACGCGCTGGACAACGCGGCCCGGCTCATGCAGGAGGGCGGCGCCCACATGGTCAAGCTGGAGGGCGGCCGCGACGTGCTGCCGGTGATCGAGGCCCTGGCGGGCAACGGCATCCCGGTCTGCGGCCACATCGGCCTGCAGCCCCAGTCCATCCACAAGCTGGGGGCCTACCGGGTGCAGGGGCGCGGGCCGGAGGCGGCCGAGGCCCTGCGCGAGGCGGCCCGCGCGGTGGCCGCGGCGGGTGCCGACCTGCTGCTCATGGAGTGCGTGCCGGCGGCGCTGGCGGCGGAGATCACGGCCGAGGCCGCGGTGCCCACCATCGGCATCGGGGCCGGCCTCGGCTGCGACGGCCAGGTGCTGGTGCTCTACGATCTGCTGGGCATCACCCCCGGTCCCGTGCCGCGGTTCGCGGCGGATTTCCTCGCCGGCCGCGACGACGGCATCCCCGGGGCCCTGCGGGCCTGGGTGGAAGCCGTCAAGGCGGGGACCTTTCCGGGCCCGGAACACACGTTCGAATGAGGTGGCGTCCAGGGGAAGCGCACCACCGCTGCCCGGGCCCCGCGTGGTTGCTGTTTTCCGAGCCGGTCGTTTTCCATGGAACTCATCACCACTCGTGACGCCATGCAACGCTTCGCCCGCGGGCAGCGGGCGGCCGGGCGGCGCATCGCCTTCGTGCCCACCATGGGCAACCTGCACCGGGGTCACCTGGCGCTGGTGGAACAGGCCGCCGGCCTGGCCGACGCCGTGGTGGTGAGCATCTTCGTCAACCCGCTGCAGTTCGATCGGGCCGCGGACCTGGACGCCTACCCGCGCACCCTGGAGGCGGACCTGGCCGCCCTGGAACCGCTGGGGGTGGCGGCGGTCTTCGCCCCGCCCGAGACCGAGATGTATCCGCAGGGCCGGGCGGCCGAGCCGGTGCTCCGGGTGCCGGGCCTGGAGGCCCTGACCGCGGACCTGGAAGGGGCCTCGCGGCCCGGCCATTTCCCCGGCGTGGTCACGGTGGTGAAAAAGCTGTTCGACCTGGTCCGGCCCCAGGTGGCGGTGTTCGGCGAGAAGGATTACCAGCAGCTCCTGGTGGTGCGGCACATGGCGCGGGCCCTGGCGCTGCCGGTGGAGATCGCCGCCGGGCCCACCGTGCGCGAGGCCGACGGCCTGGCCATGAGCTCGCGCAACGGTTACCTCGCCCCGGAGGAGCGGGCGCGGGCGCCGGAGCTGTACCGGGCCCTGGAGGCCGCCGCCGCCGCGGTGCGGGCCGACCCCGGCGCCTGGCCGGCGGCGCGGGCGGCGGCCCTGGCCCGGCTGGAGGGGGCGGGATTCCGCCCGGACTACTTCGAACTGCGCCGCGCCGCGGACCTCGGGCCGGCGGCGCCGGGCGAGCCGCTGCGGCTGCTGGCCGCGGCCTGGCTGGGTCCGGCGCGGCTCATCGACAACGTGCCGGTCTAGCAGGATGTTGAAAAAGGCCGTCCTGGCCTTTTTCAACGCGCCGAACCCGGCGCAGGTCCGGGTTCGACTACGCCGAATCAAGCGTTTACACGCTTGATTCGCGGGCGGGGCGTCCCTGCCCCGCCTTATCAGGCTGTTTTTCAACAGCCTGCTAGCAGGATGAAAAGGCCATCACGGCCCTGTCCAACGTGCCGAATCAAGCGCTCGGCCGCCGGGCGCCCGGGCGGGGCGTCCCGGCAGGGTGTTTTGACCCACCGGCCAGCTGGTTTTCAGCGTTGACCCGACAGTTGCACAAAATTCGTGATGAATCGTGTTTCCGTGCCTCGATGGCAGGGCCGGGGGCCGGAAGCAGGCCCCGGCCGGATGGCACCCGGGGTGAAATCCGGGTCGGCGCTGGTCTTCGACGGCGTGCCGGGGAGCGGCCCGGTGCACACCCCCTCACCCCGACCC
>JALSIK010000124.1 GCA_026990045.1 Chromatiales bacterium
CGCGGCGGCGGCGAACTTGGTGCGGGTGCCCGAGCGCTTGACCGCGCGCCTGATGGCCTCGCCCACGGCCTCCACGTCCGAGATGTTCTTCTCGATGACGGAGTTGGGCGGCAACGGCTCCACCGCGTAGGCCTCCACCCGGTAGCGGTCGCCGCTGCGGGAGAGCTCCAGCAGCTTGACCGCCGTGGAGCTGATGTCCAGGCCCACCAGGGGAGGCTTCCTGGGCGTGAAGAGGTCCGCGAACGCCATAGAATTTTCTAAAAATAGCTGGAAGTTAGCGAAAGTATATGTTTATCTACATTAACTACCACAGTCAACTATAGGTCAAGTAACATATAAATACAAACCGCCATAGTGTCACCCGGAAACCCTTTTTAATACTGTGGAGCCCGTCGCAACACCGGCCCCCGGGGACCCCGCCGCCCCATGAAGCCCGCCTGGCGCAAGCTGCTGGTCTACGCCCTGGCCAGCCTGCTCAGCCTCGCCCTGCTGGGGGCGGTGGCGGCGGTGGGGCTGTACGCCTACCTGACCCCGCGCCTGCCCTCCATCGAGGCCCTCAAGGACGTGCGCCTGCAGGTCCCGCTGCGGGTCTATGCCCGGGACGGCGGGCTCATCGCCGAGTTCGGCGAAATGAAGCGCACGCCCCTGCGCTACGACGAGTTCCCGCCGCGCCTGGTCCAGGCCGTCCTGGCGGCGGAGGACGACCGCTTCTTCGAGCACCCCGGCGTGGACTACCAGGGCATCCTCCGCGCCGCCTTTCACCTCCTGCGCACCGGCGAGCGGGCCCAGGGGGGCTCCACCATCACCATGCAGGTGGCGCGCAACTTCTTCCTCAGCCGCGAGAAGACCTTCCTGCGCAAGCTCAACGAGATCCTGCTGGCGCTCAAAATCGAGAAGGAGCTCACAAAAGAGCAGATCCTGGAGCTCTATCTCAACAAGATCTATCTCGGCAAGCGGGCCTACGGCTTCGCCGCCGCGGCACAGGTCTATTACGGCAGGCCCCTGGCCCGACTTGAGCTCCACCAGCTGGCCATGATCGCGGGCCTGCCCAAGGCCCCCTCGCGCTACAACCCCATCGCCAATCCCGAGCGGGCGCTGGCCCGGCGCAACTACGTCCTGGGCCGCATGCACGAGATGGAGTTCATCGACGACGCCGAGTACGAGGCCGCCCTGGCCGCGGAGGACGATGCCGAGGTCCACGGCCTCACCGTGGAGGTGGAGGCGCCCTACGTGGCCGAGATGGTCCGGGCGGCCATGCTGGAACGGTTCGGGCCCGAGGCCTACACCGCCGGCTACCGGGTGTACACCACCGTGGACCCGCGGCTGCAGGCCGCCGCCGTGCGTGCCCTGCGCGACACCCTGCTGGAGTACGGGCGCCGCCACGGGTACCGGGGACCGGCCGGCCACGTGGACCTGGATGCCCTGCCCGACGATCCCGAGGCCTGGGAGGCCCGGCTGGAGGAAGTGGCCACCGCCGGGGACCTGGTCCCGGCCCTGGTCCTGGCGGTGGACGACGACGCGGCCTGGGCCTGGGCCCGGGGCGGGCGGCTGGTGCACCTGCCCTTCGAGGCACGCCTGAAGTGGGCCGCGCGCTACGTGGACGACACCCACACCGGGCCGGCGCCGGCCGGCGCTCGCGACGTGCTCAAGGAGGGTGACCTCATCCTGGTGGCCACGCGGGAGGGGGCCGGCTGTGCCTGGCTGGCGGAGATCCCGGAGGTGGGCGGGGCCCTGGTGGCGCTGCGTCCCGACGACGGGGCGGTGCTGGCGCTGGTGGGGGGATTCGACTTCTACCGGAGCAAGTTCAACCGGGCCGCCCAGGCCCGGCGCCAGCCCGGCTCCAGTTTCAAGCCGTTCATCTACGCCGCCGCCATCGACAAGGGCTTCACCGCCGCCAGCATCATCAACGACGCGCCGGTGGTGTTCGAGGCGCCGGGGCTGGAGGACACCTGGCGGCCCGAGAACTACACCGGGCGCTTCTACGGCCCCACCCGCCTGCGCAAGGCCCTGGTCAACTCGCGCAACCTGGTTTCCATCCGCCTGCTGCGGGACATCGGCATCGGTTACGCCGTGCGCTACGTCCGCCGCTTCGGCTTCTCGCCCCGCGACCTGCCCCGCGACCTGTCCCTGGCCCTGGGCAGCGGCGCCCTGACCCCGCTGGAGCTGGCCGCGGGCTATGCCGTGTTCGCCAACGGCGGCCACCGGGTGACGCCCTGGTTCATCAACCGCGTGGTGGGGCCCGACGGGCGGGTGGTGATGCGCACCGTGCCCCAGCGCGTGTGCGAAGGCTGCCGCCCGCCCGGGACGGCCGCGGCTGCGTCCGCCCCCGCGGCCGGCGGGAACGGGGACGGCCCGGCGGACCCGGCGCAGGCGGGGCCGGCGGCCCCGGAGGCCGCGCCCGGCCAGGAGGCGACCGCCCCGCCGGCGGCGGCTGCACCCGGCCCGGAACCGGCACCCGCCACGGCATCGGAAGAAGCGCCGTGGGCCCCGCCCCTGCCGCCGGGGCTGGAGCCCGGCGGCCTGGCCCTGCTGCCGTCGCCGGAGCCCGCGGCCGGGCCGGAGGCGGGCGGGGAAGACACGGCGCAACAGCCGGGAGAAGCGCCCGCGGCGGCTGCCGCCGGCACGGAGACCGCGGAGGCGCGGGCGGAGGCGGAGTCTGCGCCGGCGGTGGTGCCGCCGCTGCTGGTGCCGGCCCCGCGGGTGCTGAGCCCCCAGACCGCGTTTCTCATGAACAGCATGCTGCGCGATGTCATCCGCCACGGCACCGGCCGCCGGGCCCTGGCCCTGGGCCGCTCGGACCTGGCGGGCAAGACGGGTACCACCAACGATCAGCAGGACGCCTGGTTCTCGGGGTTCACCCGCAACACCGTGGCCACCGCCTGGGTGGGCTTCGACAACCCGCGGCCGCTGGGCGACAAGGAAACCGGCGCCCGCGCCGCCCTGCCCATGTGGATGCGGTTCATGGCCGAGGCGGTGAAGGGGGAGCCCGAGACGCCCCTGGTGCAGCCGCCGGGCATGGTCACCGTGCGCATCGACGCCGCCACCGGCCTGCCTGCCGGACCCGAGACCACCGAGGCGGTGTTCGAGTACTTCCTGGCCGACCAGGTGCCGCAGGTGCCGGCGGAGGGGGAACCACGCGGGGCGGGCGACGGCCAGGAAGGCGAGATCACGCAGCAGCTTTTCTAGGGGGGTGCTGGCGGCTGGGAGCCGGGGGCCGGCGGTCTCCGGGAGATTGCGGGCGGAGGCGGATGTCCATGGCACGGCGCAACCACAACCATCACCGCGCGGGGCGCCAGCGCCTGGCCGTGGCCCAGGCCGCGGCCCGCATCCTGCTGGAAGCGGGCAACCGCGACTACGCCGCGGCCAAGCGCAAGGCCGCCGAGCGCCTCGGCGTGCGCGACCGCCACGGCCTGCCCGCCAACCACGAGATCGAGGCCGCCCTGGCCGAGCTGCAGCGCATCTTCCACGCCCACAGCCAGCCGCAGGCCCTGGCCCGGTTGCGCCGCCAGGCCGTGGCCGCCATGGAACTGCTGGCGCCCTTCCGGCCGCGGCTGGTGGGCGCGGTCCTGCGCGGCACCGCCGATGCCCACTCGCCCATCCACCTCCACGTGTTCGCCGACAGCCCCGAGGCGGTGACGCTGTTTCTCATGGAGCGCGAAATCCCCTTCGAGCACGGCCAGCGCCGGGTGCGCCTGGACGAGCAGCGCCGGGCCGAGCTGCCGGTGTGCCGGTTCATCGCCGGCGGCGATCGCGTGGAGCTCACCGTGTTCCCGCCGGAGGGCGAGCGCCAGCCGCCCCTGTCGCCGGTGGACGGGCGGCCCATGGCGCGGGCCGATCTCAAGGCGGTACGGCGCCTGCTCGAGGACGAGGGGCTGGGGCCTGGCCGCTAGCCGCCGGCCCCCGGCAGCCGGCCCTTACCTGGGATGGTTTTCCGGGTCCGGGCGGCGCGCCACGCCGCTGGCCACCGCGGCGGCGGCCACGGCCGGGGCCACGGTTCCGCGCAGGCGGGGATCGAAGGGCTTGGGGATGAAGTACTCCGGCCCGAAGGCGAGGGACGCCAGGCCGTAGGCCGCCAGCACCTCCTCGGGCACCGGCTCGCGGGCCAGGCCGGCCAGGGCGTGCACCGCGGCCAGGTGCATCTCGGTGTTGATGGTGCGCGCCTGCACGTCCAGGGCCCCG
>JALSIK010000125.1 GCA_026990045.1 Chromatiales bacterium
CGCCCCCCGCCGCCCTTCCCGACTGCGAACTGCCCGCGCCCGATCCGGACGCCCGGGCCCACGGCGAGCGCGTCACGGCGCATCTTGCCGAAGCCATCGAGGCGGCCGGCGGTGCCATTCCCTTCCGGCAGTTCATGGAGCTTTCGCTCTACGCGCCGGGGCTGGGCTACTACAGCGCCGGCAGCCGCAAGCTGGGCGCCGAGGGGGATTTCGTCACCGCGCCGGAGATCTCGCCGCTGTTCTCGCGCACCCTGGCGCGGGCCGTCGCCCCCTGGCTCTCGGCCCTGCCGGAGGACGCCGGCCTGCTGGAGGTGGGCGCCGGCAGCGGCCGCATGGCCGCCGATCTGCTGGCCGAACTGGCGCGCCAGGGCATGGCGCCCGGCTATGCCATCCTCGAGCGCAGCGCCGAGCTGCGCGCCCGCCAGCAGGCGACCCTGGCGGAACAGGCCGATCGCGTATGCTGGCTGGAAGATCTGCCGGCGGATTTCACCGGCGTGGTGCTGGCCAACGAACTGCTCGACGCCCTGCCGGCGCACCGCGTGATCTGGCAGGACGGCGAGCACCGCGAAGCCTGGGTGGCCCGGGAAGGCGAGGCGTTCGCCTGGCGCAGCGGCCCCCTGAGTGATCCGCGCCTCGCGCCGCGCATGGCAGCCATCGCGGCCGCCGGCCTGCCCGAGCCTTACGTGAGCGAGATCAACCTGACCGCGGAAGACTGGATCGCCACCCTCGGCGCGCGCCTGCGCCGGGGCGCCGTGCTGCTGTTCGACTACGGCTACGGCCGGCGCGAGTACTATCATCCGGAACGGCGCGAAGGCACCCTGGCCTGTCACTACCGCCACCGCCGCCACGCCGATCCCTTCCGCTTCCCCGGCCTGCAGGACATCACCTGCCACGTGGACTTCACCGCCATCGCCGACGCCGCCCTGGCCGCCGGTTTCCGGGTGGCCGGCTATACCACCCAGGCCCACTTCCTGCTCGGCAGCGGCCTGCCGGAACTGGCCGGCGTCGTCGACGATCCCCGCGAGCAGCTGGCCACGGCCAATGGGATCCGCCGCCTCACCCTGCCCCAGGAGATGGGCGAGACGGTCAAGGTCATGCTGTTGACGAAGGCACTCGACGCGCCCCGGCCCGGCTTCGCACTGCGGGATCTGCGCCACCTGCTCTGAATCGGGATCACCCGTACCACAGCAGGGGCAGGTAGGTGATCAGCAGCACCGCCACCAGCAGCACCAGCAGGAAGGGGAAGGTGGCGCGGTAGATGTCTTCCACCGGGCGGCCGAAGCGGTAGCTGGCGATGAACAGGTTCAGGCCCACCGGCGGGGTGAGGTAGCCGAGCTGCATGTTGGCCAGGAAGATGATCCCCAGGTGCACGGGGCTGATGCCGTAGCCGAGGGCCACCGGCAGCAGCAGGGGCACCATGATCACCAGCGCCGAGAAGATGTCGAGGAAGGCGCCGAGGATCAGCAGCACGAGGTTGAGCAGGAGCAGGAAGGTGAGGCGGTCGTCGATGTGGGCGCGGGTCCATTCGAACAGTTTCACCGGCACCTCGGCGTCCACCAGGAAGTTGGTGAAGGCCAGCGACACGCCGAGGATCAGCAGGATGCCGCCCACCACGATCATCGACTCGCGCATGATCCGCGGCAGGGCGCGCAGGGGAATCTCGCGGTAGACGAACACCTCCACCAGCAGCACGTAGAGGGCGGTCATGGCCGCCGCTTCCGAGACGGCGAACCAGCCGCCGTAGATCCCGCCCAGCACCACCAGCGGCAGGGGCAGTTCCCAGCGGGCGTCCCTGAGCGCCGCCCAGGCGGCGCGGCGGTCGAAGGGCTGCAGGGGAATCACGTCGTGGCGGGTGCTCCACAGGCTCCAGATCCCGAGCAGGAACAGCATCAGCAGGGTGGGCAGGATGCCGGCCACGAACAGCTGGCCCAGGGAAAAGGGCGCGCCGATGTCGAGCTGCTGCACCACCACCGCATACAGGATCAGCGGCAGGGAGGGCGGCAGCAGCAGGCCCAGGCTGCCGGCGGAGGTCACCAGGCCCAGACTGAAGCGGTCGCCGTAGCCCACCTCGCGCAGGGCCGGGTAGAGCAGGGCGCCGAGGGCCACGATGGTCACGCCGGTGGCGCCGGTGAAGGCGGTGAACAGGGCGCAGGCGAACAGGGTCACGGTGACCAGTTCCGCGGGCATCCAGCCCAGCAGGCTGCGCGACAGGCGCACCAGGCGGTGGGAGGTGCGGCTCTCGGCCAGCAGATAGCCGGCGAAGGTGAAAAGCGGCAGGGCCACCAGCAGCGGGGTGTCGGTGAGGCGGTAGATCTCGATGGCGATCACCGACAGATCCACCTCGCTGCTCCAGAAGCCGAGCAGGGCGGCGGCGGCGATCACCGCGAACAGGGGCGCGCCCGAGAGGGCCAGCAGCACCAGCAGCAGCACCGCCAGGCCGATCATGCCACGGGCTCCGCGGGTGGCCGCCCGCGCAGGGCCGAAAGGCCGTAGCGCAGGCCCATCACGGTGAAGCCGAAGGGGATGATGGCCTCGGTCAGCCACACGGGCACGGCGGCGAAGGCCGGATAGCCGTCGGCGAACTCCATGCGCACCAGCTCCCCGGCGTGCCAGGCCACGATCAGGCAGACGGCAGCGGTGAACAGATCGGTGAGGCGGTGCACGATTTCCCGGCCGCGCGGCGGCAGGCGGCGGGCGAACACGTCGATGTGGATGTGTTCGTGGCGGCGGCTGGCGATCATGGCGCCCACCATGCCCAGCCACAGCACCAGGATCCGCACCAGGGGATCGCCCCAGGCCAGCCCCGCGTGGAGGAAGTTGCGCAGCAGCACCTGGGTGACGGCGAAGCCGATGGTGGCGGTGAGGATCGTCACCAGCACCGCCCCTTCCAGGCGCCAGAGCAGGCGGTGCAGCCGTTGCAGGAAGGGTGCCACGGGGATGACCGGTTCAGGGCGCGGCGCCGCGGCGCACCGCGGCCAGGGTGTCCTCGAGGAGGCGCATCAGGGCAGGATCGAAGTGCTCGGCCCGGCGCAGGTGGTCGCGGGCCCGGGCGGCCAGGGTTTCCCACTCCCGCCGGGCCTCGGGGGAGGGAGTGAGGAAGGTGATGCCCTGCTGGCGCAGGGCGGTCAGCGCCTGATGGTTGTCCTGGCGGTTGCGGCGATCGATTTCGCGGAAGGTCTGGCCCATCACCTCGCGCACGATGGCCTGGTCACCGGGGCTGAGGCGAGCGAAGGCGCGCTGGTCGATGATCATCAGGGCATAGCTGTAGAGCAGCGGCAGATCCAGCAGGTATTTCACCTGGGTGTGCCATTGCAGGGCCAGCGCGGCGATGGGCGGCGCGGCCACCGTGTCCACCAGGCCGGTCTGCAGGGCGGTGAGCACGTCGCCCATGGGCAGGGGAATGGGCCGGATGTCGAAGGCCTCGATGGCCTCCCGGGACATGCGATCGATGTCCGGCACCCAGGCCTTGTGCCGGCGCAGCTCGGCCACCGTGGTGACGGGCGCCTGCGAGAGCAGGTAGGCGAAGCCGCCTTCGGCGATGCCGAAGCTGACGAAGCCCCGCTTCTCCAGGCCGGCGAGGATGGGCCCGTCGAGCTTCGCGCGCACCGCGTCCACTTCCTCGAGGTTGTGGAACAGCATGGGCAGGTTGTAGAGCTGGCTGTCGGGATACAGGGCGCTGATGGCGCCCGAGGCCACCGCGCCGCCCTGCAGTTGCCGCACGCGGATCTTGCGCAGCACCGCCTTGTCGTCACCCATCACCCCGCCCGGGTAGAACTTGAACTTCACCCGCCCGCCGGTGCGCTCGCGAATGGTCCCGGCCGCGGCGCGGAACTGCTGCATCCAGGAAGAGCCGTCGGGCGAGAGGGTGGCGATCTTGAAGGTGGCCGCGTGGGTCAGGCCCAGGGGCAGGAGCAGGGCCAGGACGAGCAGGATCCGGATCGGGCGCATGGCGTTTCCTCAGAAATAGTCCTCGGCCTCGGCCAGCAGGCGCCGGGCCTGCTGGCGGGCCAGCATGTTGAGCAGGGTCAGGCCGGGGGCGTGCGGATCGGCGTCGAGCACCCTGTGCAGTTGCCGTTCATACAGCTTCCGGTCGAAGACCAGCCGCGCATAGTAGCGGGCATAGAGCACCCGGGCCGTCAGGT
>JALSIK010000126.1 GCA_026990045.1 Chromatiales bacterium
GCGGGCGACGGCGCGGCGGGCCAGGCGGAGGAGCTGGCGCGCTGGCTGTTCTCGCGCGACCGCCTGCAGGTCCACGGGGGCGAAGTGGAGTGGCGCGACGCGCGCCATCCCGGGCGCCACTGGCACTTCCAGGACATCGAGGCGGTGCTGGAGAACAGCGGCGGCCGGCACCGGCTGTCCGGCTCCTTCGCCCCTCCGCAGGCGCTGGGCCAGCGCCTGGCCTTCGCCGCCGACCTGGAGGGGGAGGTGGCGGGCGGGACCTGGTCGGGCCGGATCCACCTCGCCGGCGAGGACCTGGACCTGGCGGCCTGGAGCCGGCTGGCGGGAGAGAACGGGATCTCGGCCCGGGGCGGGCGGGCCACGGTGGCCCTGTGGCTGCGGCTCCGCGACAGCCGGCTGGCGGCTGCGTCGGGGCGGCTCGGGGTGCTGGGGCCGCGCCTGGTGGTGCCGGGGCACGAAGGCGTCCTGGCCGCGGACGCCGTGGCCGCCAGCTTCCGCTGGCGCCGCTTGGAAACGGGGTGGCGGCTGGCGCTGCCGCGGCTGGAGGTGACCTGGGCCGGCGAGCGCTGGCCGGTCATGGCCCTGGCCCTGGCGCGGGAGGCGGCGCCCGGCGCGGCGGACCGGCTGCGCCTGCGGGGACGGAACCTGGCGGTGGAACCCCTGTCCCGCTGGCTGGTGCGCCACCAGCTGCCCGACGCCGAAACGGCGGCCTGGCTTGCCGCGCTGGCGCCTGCCGGGCGCATGGAAGAGTTCTACGTGGAGACCGAGGCCGGCCGCCCCCCGGCGAGGATCCCGTCACGGTTCAGCGCCCGGTTCCGGGACTTCTCGGCCCGGGCGACGGGCCGCCTGCCCCGGGTGTCCGGGCTCGGCGGCGAGGTGCGGCTGGACCCCGACGGCGGGGTGGCCAGCATTCATGGTGGTGAGGTGGGCGTGCACTTGCCGCGCCTGTTCCGCGGGCCCTGGCACTTCCGGCAGGTGGCGGGGCGCGCGCGCTGGTACCGCCACGGCGGCCAGTGGCACGTGGAGAGCCCCTACTTCCTGGCCCACGAGCAGGGGCTGCGGGCGGAGGGCGCGTTCACCCTGATCCTGCCGCCGGCCGGGGCCCCGCCCTTCCTGGACCTGCAGGCCCGCCTGGGCGAGGGCGATGCCGCGGCCACGCCGCGGTTTCTGCCCGCCGGCATCATGGAGCCGGAGCTGGTGGCATGGCTGGATGGGGCCATCCGGCAGGGACGGGTGTCCGGCGGCGGGGTGGTGTTCCGCGGGCGCCTGGATCACTTTCCCTTCCGCCACCGCCGCGGCCGGTTCCTGGTGGACTTCGAGGCCGAGGATTTGCGCCTGAAGTTCCGCCCCGACTGGCCCGCGCTGGAGCAGGCCCGGGTGGCGGGGCGGTTCACCGGCACCGCCATGGATCTGGTGGTCACCGGCGCGCGGCTGGAGCGCGTCACCCTGTCTTCCTCGCGGGTGACCATCGGCGACCTGGAGAACGCGGTGCTGGTGGTGGACACCTCCGCCCGGGCCGGCCTGGAGGCCCTGGCCGGGCTGCTCGCCGCCTCGCCCCCGGGGGCCGGCGTGCGGGCGGCCCTGGAGGGGGCCCGTTTCAGCGGCGAGGGCGAGGCCCGCCTGCACCTGGAGCTGCCGCTGTCGCCCAGGGCGGCCGCCGCCCGGCCGCTGCGGTTCCAGGGCCGGGTGGTGCTGGACGGGCCCGAGCTGGCGCTGTACGGCGGGCGTCTCACCGCCCGCAGCCGGGCGGTGCGCATCGCCTTCGACGAACGCTCGGTGTCGGTGCCGCCCTTTGCCGCCACCGTGCTGGGCGGCCCGGCGGAGTTCACGGTGTTCACCCAGCAGACACCCCGGGGGCCGCTGGTCCGGATCGCGGCCTGGGGCGAGGCGGCCCCGGCCGCCGTCAACCGCCTGCTGAAGGCACTGGGCCGCGGCCGGGTCACCGGCCCGCAGCCCTGGCAGGGCCTGTTCCAGTCGGGGTACCTGGGCGGGGCCGGTGCCCATCCTGCCTACCTGGCGGGCATCACCCGCCTGCCGGCTGCGGCCTTGAGGCTGCCGCCGCCGGTGCGGCCCGCGGCCGATGGCCGCATCCGGGTGGTGGCGGCCCTGCGGGAGCCCGCGGGCAGCAACCCGGTGCTGGAACTGGAACTGGGGAAGAACCTGTTTTCCCGCTGGCGCCTGCGGCAGGGCGAGGCGGGGATGGTGGTGGAGCGGGGGGCCGTCCGCTTCGGTGGGCCCGCCGCACTGCCCCCGCAGGCCGTCCTGGCGGTCAGCGGCAGCCCCGGCCGGGTGCCCCTGCGCGACTGGCTGGCCGTGGCCCGGTCGCTGCCCGGTGACGGCGGTGCCCTGCGCCTGCCCGTGCGCCTGGACCTGGGGCGGCTGGTGCTGGTCAAGGGACGGGCCGCCGCGCCGCCGGCGGCCGCCGGCCGGCTGGCCCCGCACGACGTGCCGCCGGTGAGCGGACAGGTGGCCCGGTTCTCCGTGGGCGATACCGATCTCGGCAGGCTGCAGGT
This sequence comes from Chromatiales bacterium, assembly GCA_026990045.1. Classification (GTDB taxonomy): domain Bacteria; phylum Pseudomonadota; class Gammaproteobacteria; order CAMYNG01; family CAMYNG01; genus JALUTW01. Next base: position 2,514 of record JALSIK010000126.1, read on the forward strand.
GGACCTGGCCCATTCCCCGCACGGCCTGGACATCAACCGCTTCGACTTCCATACCGGGATCTACGACATCCGCATCAACGGCAGCTGGACCCGCCGCCGCCAGGCACAGGAGACCGCCCTCACCGTCAAGGCCCGCACCTCGGACGCGGGGGCCATGGTCTCGCGCCTGGGCTACCGGGGCATCGTCGAGGGCGGCCAGGGCGAGGCCGAGGTGACCCTGTACTGGGAGGACTCGCCGTTCGCCTTCGCCTGGGACAAGGTGCGGGGCCGGGCCCGCATCGAGCTGCGCCACGGCTCCTTGCGCGAGGTGGAACCGGGCGCCGGCCGCCTGCTGGGGCTGCTCAGCCTGTCGGGGCTGGCGCGGCGCCTGATCCTGGATTTCCGCGACCTGGCCGGCAAGGGCCTGCACTTCGACCGCCTCGGCGGCACGTTCCGCATCAAGGGCGGCGATGCCTTCACCGACGACCTGGAGATGGAGAGCACCGTGGGCCTGGTGCAGGTGCGCGGGCGCACCGGGCTGGCGGCGCGTGACTTCGACCAGTACATCATCGTGCAGCCGGGCGTGGGCGACACGGTGGCGGTGGGCAGCGGCATGGCCTTCGGGGCCCAGGTGGGGGTGGTGGTGTTCCTGCTCGATCGCCTGTTCGGCCGTCCCATCGATGTCGCCTCCAGCGTCCAGTACCGGGTCACCGGTTCGTGGGAGGCCCCGGTGATCCGCAAGATCAAGGCGCCGCGGGCGCCGGCGGCCGACGACGAGGAAGACGAAGACGATTTCTGACGGCGCCCCCTGTGCGTCGCCGTGTTCCCGCGCATTTCGGACCGCCGCCGGGCGGCGATGTGGTATCCTGCACCACATGAAGAACCTGTTGATTCCCTTGCTGTTTTGCGTGCCCGCCGTGACAGCCGGCGAGGCCCGCTTCACGCTCTCCGCCGGCGAGTGGGCGGTGCCGCGCGACGCCGACGCGGTGCGCGCCATGCCGGCCCTGCGGGAGGCGGTGCAGGCCCTGGATGCACAGCCGGGCGCGCGCCTGCGCCTGCGCTATCCCGGCGGCGACGAGGGCACGGTGTGGGTCAACGAGGTGCGGGCCTGGCTGGTGTCGCTGGGGGTCTCCTCCGCCCGCCTGGAGCTGGTGCCGGGCGCGGCGCGGGGCGACGTGCTGGCGCTGGAAGTGGTAATGCCGCCGGGAGGCCGGCCGTGAGGCGGGTGGCGGCGGTGCAGATGGCCTCGGGGCCCAACGTGAGCGCCAACCTCAACGAGGCCGGGCGGCTCGTCTCGCGCGCGGTGGACGCCGGGGCCGAGCTGGTGGTGCTGCCCGAGAACTTCGCCCTCATGGGCATGAGCGAGCAGGACAAGGTGGCGGCGCGGGAGGCCGAGGGCCGCGGCCCCATCCAGGATTTCCTCGCCGAGCAGGCCGACAAGCACCGGGTCTGGATCGTGGGCGGCACCGTGCCCCTGGCCACCGCCGACCCCGGCCGGGTCCGCGCCGCCTGCCTGGTGTTCGACGAGCGGGGACGGCGCCGGGCCCGCTACGACAAGATGCACCTGTTCGACGTGCAGATCGAGGAGAGCGGCGAGCAGTACGACGAGTCGGCCACCATCGAGCCGGGCACCCGGCCGGTGGTGGTGGACACCCCGTTCGGCCGCCTGGGCCTGGCGGTGTGCTACGACCTGCGCTTTCCCGAGCTGTTCCGCGAGATGGCCGCCGACGGTGCCGAGCTGTTCGCCCTGCCGGCGGCCTTCACCGCGCTCACCGGCGCCGCCCACTGGGAGGTGCTGGTGCGGGCGCGGGCGGTGGAGAACCTGGCCTACGTGGTGGCGGCGGCCCAGGGCGGTTATCACGTCAACGGCCGCGAGACCCACGGCGATTCCATGGTGGTGGATCCCTGGGGCCGGGTGCTGGACCGCCTGCCGCGCGGCTCGGGCTTCGTCATCGGCGAGGTGGACCTGGAGAACGTGCGCCGCACCCGGCGCAACTTCCCGGTGCTGGAGCACCGCCGCATCGGCTGCGGGCAGGGGGTGACGTGAGCGCCCCGGCCCTGGACATCGCCCGCCGTGTCCTGCTGGAGCCCGGCGGCGTCGACGACGGCGCGCTGCAGCGCACCCTGGACCGCATCATGGGGCGCGCCGTGGACCGCGCCGATCTCTATTTCCAGACCGTGCGCCACGAGTCCTGGTCGCTGGAGGACGGCATGGTGCGCGAGGGCAGTCACGGCATCGACCAGGGCGTGGGCGCGCGTGCCGTCGCCGGCGAGAAGACCGGCTTCGCCTACTCCGACGAGATCGTGGCGCCGGCGCTGGAGCGCGCGGCGGAGGCGGCGCGCGCCATCGCCCGCAGCGGCGGCGAGGGCCGGATCCAGGCCTGGCGGTCGGTGCCGGGCCACGACCTGTACCTGCCGGACGATCCCCTGGCCTCGTTGCCGGCGGCGGACAAGGTGGCCCTGCTCCGGCACGTGGACCAGGTGGCGCGGTCCGCCGATGCGCGGGTGAGCCAGGTGTTCGTCTCCCTGGCCGGGGTGCACGAGGTCATCCTGGTGGTGGACACCGAGGGCACGCTGGCGGCCGACGTGCGCCCGCTGGTGCGGCTCAACGTCACGGTCATCGCCGAGCAGGGCGGTCGCCGCGAGCAGGGCAGTGCCGGCGGCGGCGGCCGCTTCGGCTACGGCTGGTTCCTGGAGGACGACCGCGCCGGCGGCTTCGCCCGCGAGGCGGTGCGCCAGGCCCTGGTCAACCTGGAGGCGGGCGAGGCCCCCGCCGGCACCATGGACGTGGTACTGGGCCCCGGCTGGCCCGGGGTGCTGCTGCACGAGGCGGTGGGCCATGGCCTGGAGGGCGACTTCAACCGCAAGGGATCGTCGGCCTTCGCCGGCCGCCTGGGCGAGCGCGTGGCCTCGCCCCTGTGCACGGTGGTGGACGACGGCACGCTGGCGCAGCGGCGCGGCTCCCTCAACGTGGACGACGAGGGCGTGCCCACCTCGCGCACCGTGCTCATCGAGAAGGGGGTGCTCAAGGGCTACATGCAGGACCGGCTCAACGCCCGCCTCATGGGCATGGCCCCCACCGGCAACGGCCGCCGCGAGTCCTACGCCCACCTGCCCATGCCGCGCATGACCAACACCTTCATGCTGCCGGGCGCGCACGATCCGCAGGAGATCATCGCCTCGGTCGAGCGCGGGCTCTACGCGGTCAACTTCGGCGGGGGCCAGGTGGACATCACCTCGGGCAAGTTCGTGTTCTCCGCCTGCGAGGCCTACCTCATCGAGAACGGGCGCGTCACCCGGCCGGTCAGGGGCGCGACCCTGGTGGGCAACGGCCCCGACGTGCTCACCCGGGTGACCATGGTGGGCAACGATCTGGAGCTGGACACCGGCATCGGCACCTGCGGCAAGGAAGGGCAGAGCGTGCCGGTGGGCGTGGGCCAGCCCACCCTCAAGGTGGAAGGGCTCACCGTGGGCGGCACCGCCCACTGAGGAGCGTCGCCGTGAGCCGCCCTGCCCACCTGCTGATCCCCGCCTCGTCGGCCTGGCCGGCCGACATCGATCCCCAGCGGCTGCACGACCTGGTGGCGCAGGTGCTGGAGCGGGCCCGCGCCGCGGGCGCCGACGCGGCCGAGGCCGGCCTCACCGTGGACGGCGGGCTGTCGGTCAACGTGCGCCTGGGCGAGGTGGACACGCTGGAGTACCACCGCGACAAGGGCCTGGGCGTGACCCTGTACTTCGGCCGGCGCAAGGGCAGCGCCAGCACCACCGACTTCAGTCCCCGTGCCGTCGCGGAGACCGTGGCCGCGGCGGCGGACATCGCCCGCTACACCTCCGAGGATCCCTGCGCCGGCCTGCCCGAGGCGGGCGACCTGGCGCGCGAGATCCCGGACCTCGACCTCTACCACGCCTGGGACCTGGATGCCGACGCCGCCATCGCCCTGGCCCGGGAGTGCGAGGCCGCGGCCCTGGGGTTCGATGCCCGCATCACCAACTCCGAGGGCGCCACCCTCGACACCCACGGCGGCTACCGGGTCTACGGCAACACCCACGGCTTCCTCGCCGGCTACGCCAGCTCGCGCCACAGCCTGAGCTGCACCGTCATCGGCGAGGAGGACGGCGCCATGCAGCGCGACTACTGGTACACGGTGGCGCGCCACCCCGGGGACCTGGAGCCGGCGGAAGCGGTGGGCCGGCACGCGGCGCGGCGCACGGTGCGGCGGCTGGGGGCGCGGAGCATGGCCACCGGCCGCATGCCGGTGCTGTTCGCGCCCGAGGTGGCGCGCGGCCTGGTGGGACACTTCCTGCGTGCCGTCAACGGCCACGCCCTGTACCGCAAGGCCTCGTTCCTGCTGGACCACCTGGGGCGGCCGGTGTTCCCGGACTGGCTGGACATGGACGAGCGGCCCCACCTGCCGCGGGCGCTGGGCTCGGCGCCGTTCGACAACGAGGGCGTGGCCACCCGCGACCGCCACCTGGTGGAGGGCGGCGTGCTCCAGGGCTACGTGCTCGACAGCTACGCGGCCCGGCGCCTGGGCCTGCGCACCACCGGCAACGCCGGCGGCACCCACAACGTGTTCGTGGGCGACAGCGGGCTGGACTTCGACGGCCTGCTGGAAGAGATGGGCGACGGCCTGCTGGTCACCGAGCTCATGGGCCAGGGGGTCAACCCGGTGACCGGCGACTACTCCCGCGGCGCGGCCGGCTTCCGCATCGAGAACGGCGCCATCGCCGGCCCGGTGCACGAGATCACCATCGCCGGCAACCTCCGCGACATGTACCGCGGCATCGTCGCCACCGGCACCGATTACGACCGGCGCGGCAACGTGATCACCGGCTCCATCCTCGTCGGCGAGATGACCGTCGCCGGCCGGTGAGTCCCGTTCCGGCGTGAATGCAAGGGCGGGTTCATGCCCCTTCTTTGGGGTGTTCGATGGGACCTTTCAACGCAAAGGACGCAAAGGGCGCAAAGGTGATCAATTCCTTCTTCAATCCCCGGCTCCCCACGGAAGATCCGGTGGCGCGATGGCTGCGCCATGACACCCTGCGCGGCTCTTTCTTTCAACGCAGAGGCGCAGAGACGCAGAGGCGCAGAGAACGAAAATTCATGAATATATGTATGAGCCCGGTGCAGGCGGCAGTACCAGGGCTTCGCCGCATATACGGATCCGAGATCTTTGCGTCCTTTGCACCTTTGCGTTGAAACAAGGAATATATACGGGCCTGGCCGCTGGGGATTTTTCCGGTGCCCGTTCCTGATTCATTTCTCGTCATCCACCCGCAAGCCCGGAATCTCTGCGTTCTCTGCGTCTCTGCGCCTCTGCGTTGAAGCTGTGTAGGAGAAAATTCCCAGCCCCCAGCCCCTCACAGGAGATACAGCGTCGCCAGGCCGAGGAAGGCGAAGAAGCCCACCACGTCGGTGATGGTGGTGAGCACCACCGATCCGGCCAGGGCCGGGTCCACGCCCAGGCGGCGCAGCACCAGCGGAATGACGGCCCCGGAGACGGCGGCCACCGCCAGGTTGATGAGGATGGCCATGGCGATGACCACGCTGATGCGGTAGTCGTCGAACCAGGCGCCGGCGATGGCGGCGATGACCACGGCCCAGAACAGGCCGTTGAGCACGCCCACGGCGGTTTCCTTGACCACGAGCCGGCGCACGTTGCGGTCCGCCAGCCGGCCCAGGGCCAGGCCGCGGATCACCAGGGTCAGGGTCTGGCTGCCGGCGATGCCGCCCATGCTGGCGACGATGGGCATGAGGATGGCCAGGGCCACCACCCGTTCCAGGGTGGGCTGGAACAGGCCGATGACCCAGGAGGCGAGCAGGGCGGTGAGCAGGTTCACGCCCAGCCACGGCGTGCGCCGGCGCGCGCTCACCGCCGCCGGTGCGAACATGTCGTCCTCCTCGCTGAGGCCGGCGGTGGCCAGCAGCGAGTGGTCGGCCTCGTCGCGGATCACGTCCACCACGTCGTCGATGGTGATACGGCCCAGCAGCCGGCCGGCCTCGTCCACCACCGGGGCGGTGACCAGGTCGCGGCGCTCGAACAGGGCCGCCACCTCGGAGGCCGGCAGGTCGGCGGGGATGCCGTCCACGTCGCGGCGCATGACCGCCTCCACCATGATCTCGGGATCGTTGGTCACGATCTCGGTCAGGGGCAGCAGCCCCAGGTAGTGGCCGTCGCGGTCGGTGACGAACAGGTGGTCGGTGGTCTCCGGCAGCTCGCCGCGCAGGCGCAGGTAGCGCAGGACCACGTCGAGGGTGATGTCGGCCCGCACCACCACCGTGTCCAGGTCCATGAGGCCGCCGGCGGTGTCCTCCGGGAAGGACAGCACCGACTCCAGCCGCTGGCGGTCCTGCAGTTCCATGCTGCGCAGGAGCTCGTCGGTGACGTCCTTGGGCAGCTCCGGGACCAGGTCCGCCAGGTCATCGGTGTCCAGGGTCTCGGTGGCGGCGACCAGCTCCTCCGGCGCCATCTTGTTCATGAGCGAGGCGCGCACCTCGTCGCTCAGGTGCAGCAGCACCTCGCCCTCGGCCTCGGCCGGGACATGGGGCCAGATGAGCTCGCGGTCGGAGGCGGGCAGTGATTCGAGGACGTGGGCGATCTCGGCCGGGTGCATCTCGTCGAGCAGCCCCGACAGCTCGTCGAGATCGCCCTGGTACAGGATCCGGGAGACGCGCTCCAGGTCGGTGATGGGTTCCTGCTGTACCTGCTCCGTCGCCATGGATGGTCTCCCGCCGGGTGCGGGGCAAGTGTAACAGGCGTCCGGGGCGAATGCGACGCGGTTCAGGTGCCGGCGGGCGGTCGGAGAAACTGTTCCAGGCGGGTGTAATAGGCGTCGGCGTCGTCGCAGGCCAGCAGCGCATCCACCTCGGCCGCGAGCCGGGCGTAGTCGCTGCGCGTGATGACGTCCTTGACCTCGAGCAGGGTGCTGGTGAGCATGGAGAACTCGGTCAGTCCCATGCCCAGCAGCAGCGGGGTCAGGCGCGGATCCCCCGCCATCTCGCCGCACATGGCCACCGGCACGTCGAGCCGGCGCCCCACGTCGATGACGTGGTGCACCAGGCGCAGCACCGCCGGGTGGAGGGGATCGTAGAGATAGCTCACCGATTCGTCGATGCGGTCGATGGCCAGGGTGTACTGGATGAGGTCGTTGGTGCCCAGCGACATGAAGTCCACCTCCCGGGCCAGGGCCGCGGCGTCCAGCGCCGCGCCCGGGACCTCCACCATGATCCCCAGGGGCGGGCGGGGATCGTGGGCCAGCCCCTCGCGGGCGAGGGCCGCGGCGGTCCGTTCCAGCAGCCGCCGGGCCTGGCGGACCTCGGCCACGGTGGAGACCATGGGCAGCATGATCCGCACCGGGCCCAGCGCGGCGGCGCGCAGGATGGCGCGCAGCTGCGGAACGAACAGCCCCGGCTCGTGCAGGCACAGGCGGATGCCGCGCAGGCCCAGGGCCGGGTTGGTGGCGGCGGTCCCGCCCTTGTCGGCGCCCAGGTCCAGGGTCCGGATGGTGAGCGGGGCGCCGGCCAGGCGGCGCACCACCTCGGCGTAGGTGGCGTACTGTTCTTCCTCGTCCGGCGGGTCGCGCCGGTTCATGTAGAGGAACTCGGTGCGGTACAGGCCCACGCCCGCGGCCCCCACCTCGGCGATGCGGTCCAGGTCCTCGGGCAGCTCGATGTTGGCACGCAGGGTGACGGTGACGCCGTCCCGGGTGCGGGAGGGGGCTCCGCGGGTGCGGGCCAGTGCCGCGCGGCGGCGCGTGGCCTCGCGCCGGCGGTCCTCGAACGCCGCCAGGGCGGCAGGATCCAGACCGGCCCAGATCCGGCCGTCGTCCCCGTCCACCACCACCGTCTCGCCTTCGGCCAGCAGGCGCACCGCCAGCGGGACGCCCATGACCGCCGGGATCTGCAGGCTGCGGGCGAGGATGGCGGTGTGGGCGGTGGGCCCGCCGCCCTCGGTGACGATGCCGGTGATGCCCTGGTGAAACAGCAGGACCGTCTCCGCCGGGGTCAGGTCGGCGGCCACCACCACGCGTCCGGCAACGGTGCTTCCGGGGCTGCCGGGATCGTGCGGGCCCGGCTGGCCGGCCAGGGTGCGCAGGATGCTGTTGACCAGGTGGTCGATGTCGTCACGGCGCGCGCGCAGGTAATCGTCGTCCATCTCGTCGAACACGCGGACCAGTTCGTCCCGCTGCATCTTCAACGCCCACTCCGCGTTGCACTGGCGCCGGCGGATGATCTCCACCGGGGCCTCGGTGAACATGGTGTCGTCCAGCATGAGCAGGTAGGTGTCGATGAAGGCCGCGATGTCGCGGGGGGCGGATTCCGGGATGCCCCGCCGGATCTCGCGGAGTTGCTCGCGTGCGGTGTTGAGGGCGAAGCGGTAGCGCGCCACCTCCTCGTGGATGAACTCGGCCGGGAGCGCATACTCCACGATCTCCAGGTCCCCGTGCCGCAGCACCCGCGCCGCGGCGATGGCGGTGCCGCGGGAGACGCCGATGCCCTGGAGGAGTATGGCCATGTGGTTACGGACTCCGGAGGCGCTGGTTCATGACCCTGCGGCCGCCCGTGCGTGGCGGCCGACAAGGTGCGATGGCGCCGGGCGGAACATCAGGGCCCGGCGGCCGTCCGCCGCAACCCCGCACCCCGCCGATCAATTCTCCTCATCGAAGCCCCGGGCGATGAGATCGACCAGGGCCGCCAGGGCCTCGCCGGCGTCCTCGCCCCGGGCGCAGAGCTCCAGCTCGGTGCCCTGGCCCGCGGCCAGCATCATCACCCCCATGATGCTCTTGCCGTTGACTTCCTGGCCGTCGCGCCGGATGAGGATCTCGGCCGCGTAGCCCGAGGCGAGGGTGACCAGCCGGGCCGCGGCCCGCGCGTGCAGCCCCAGCCGGTTGACGATGGTGACCGTGCGCCGCTGCTCCAACCCCTCGTTCCCCATCAGCACACCCCCGTTCCAGGCACCGTCACGGCCCACCACCGTGCCGGGCAACGGCAGCAGCGCGCCCGATGGCCGGCGGTGTCGCGGCGCCGTGACGGCAGGTCCGGGATCGGCCTCGGTGGCCGATGTCGCGCTCCGGCCATCTCAGGATCGCCCCCGGCACAGGATCACGCCCTCGCGGCCGCCGCTGAGGGCCTTTTCGGTCAGCTCCGGCAGCGTGGCCTCGGGGTAGTTCATCACCCGGATGAGCATGGGCAGGTTCATCCCGGCCACCACCGCCACCCGGTCGCCGCCGTGCTGGCAGGCGATGTTGGACGGCGTGGAGCCGTACATGTCGGTGAGGACCAGCACGCCGTCACCGGAATCGACCCGCGCGATGGCCTCGCGCGCCTGGCGCGCGAACTCGTCCGGGTCGCAGTGGGGCGGGATCTCGATGAGCTCGGTGGCCAGCGGCACCTCGCCCAGGATCCCGCGCACGGTGTCGAACAGCACCGCCCCCAGGCGGCCGTGGCTGACGATGAGCAGGCCGACGCTCACGCCAGCTCCCGGTGGCGCACCGTCACCCGGGTGCCGCCCCGGCGCAGGTGCTCGGCCACGCGCTCGGCCATGTACACCGAGCGGTGCTGGCCCCCGGTGCAGCCGAAGGCCAGGGTGAGGTAGCTGCGGCTGGCCTCCCCGAACCGGGGCAGCCAGGTATCGAGAAAGCCGGTGACGTCGCGGGTCATGCGGTTCACCGTCTCGTAGCCTTCGAGGAAGCGGACCACGTCGGGGTCACGGCCGGTGAGGCCGCGCAGGTCGTCGACCCAGTGGGGATTGGGCAGGCAGCGCACGTCGAACACGAAGTCGGCGTCGGCGGGGACCCCGTGCTTGAAGCCGAAGGACAGGCACAGCAGGGACAGGCCGCCGTGATCGTCATCCGCCAGCCGCTGGCGCAGTTCGTCGCGGAGCTGGTGCACGTTGGTGCGGGTGGTGTCGATGACGAGGTCGGCGCAGGACAGCACCGGGTCCAGAACCTGGCGCTCGCGGGCCAGGGCCTCCTGCAGCGGGCGATCGGCCGCGCTCAGGGGATGGCGGCGGCGGGTCTCGCTGAAGCGCTTGAGGAGGGTGGCGTCCTCCGCCTGGAGGAACACCACCTGGCAGACCAGGCCGCGCTCGCGCAGGCCGGCAAGGATGCGTTCCACGTCGCCCAGGTCGCGGGTCAGGTTGCGCGCGTCGATGCCGATGCCGAAACCGCGCCACCGGGGCGGGTCTGCCGCCACCACCTCGTCGGCCAGGGCCGGCAGGAGGGCGATGGGCAGGTTGTCGATGCAGTAGTAGCCCAGGTCCTCCAGTGCATGCAGCGCGGTGCTCTTGCCGGAGCCGGACAGCCCGCTGACGATGACGAATTTCACTGTTCCTGGCGGTCGATGGAGGCACGCTGGCGGCGGACGAAGTCGGCACCGGCGTCGTATCCCTGCTGCGAGAGTATATGACTTCTCACCGCGGCTTCAACCAGCACTGCCAGGTTGCGGCCCGGCGCCACCGGCACGATGATTTCGGGGATCCCGATGCCCAGCAGCGGGCGCTGGTGGCGGGTGCCCTCGACCCGGCGCGTTTCCGGTGCCCGGGACTCATCGAGCTCGGCAAGCTGGATGATGAGTTCCAGCCGGTGCTCGGCCGCCAGCGCGTTGTCGCCGAACATGGCCCGCACGTTGAGCACGCCCAGACCCCGCACCTCGATGAAGTCGCGCAGGAGGGGCGGACAGGTCCCCATGATGGTCTCGCCCCGCCGCTGGAACAGGGGGGCGTCGTCCGCCACCAGCCGGTGGCCCCGGGTCACCAGTTCCAGGGCCAGTTCGCTCTTGCCGATGCCGGCATGGCCCGCCAGCAGGACTCCCACCCCCAGGACCTCCATGAACACGCCGTGCAGGGTCAGGGTGCCGGAATCCAGGCTCTCGGCCGAAAGGGCCTCCACCACGCGGCTCGCCGCCAGCGGCGAGCCCAGCACCGGGATCCCGCCGCCGGCGGCGGCGGCCAGCAGCTCCCCGGGGGGCCGGGCACCGCCGGCGATGACGAGCAGGCGCAGGGGACCGCGCAGCATGGCCGTGAACAGGGCGGCGCGGGCCTCGGGATCGAGCCGCGAGAGGAAATCCAGTTCCCGCGGACCCACCACCTGCACCGGCCGCGGGTGCAGGGGGTCCAGCAGTCCCGCCAGGGGACCGTCACCGCCGTCGCGCAGGGGGTGGCCGGCGGCGTCGCCGCCGCTGAGCCAGCGCAGGTCCAGGGCATCCCGGTGGCGTTGGAACAGGGCCTCTGCGGTGGCCGGTTCGCCCACGGTCACCCGTCCCGGGCGGGCCACTCCCGGAACAGGCGGTACATTTCCTCGGGGGTGGCGGTCTCGCGCACGCGCCGGCGGAATGCCTCGTCACTGAACAGCGCGGCCAGCGCGGCGAGGATGCGCAGGTGCTCCTCCGTGGACTGCTCGGGCACCAGCAGGGCGAACAGCAGGTCCACCGGCTCGTTGTCGGCGGCGCCGAAGTCCACGCCCTGCTTGAGCCGCACCAGGGCGCCGATGGCGTGATCGGAACGCGGCAGGCGGCCGTGGGGGATGGCCACGCCGTGACCCACCCCGGTCGCACCCAGGCGTTCCCGCGCCAGCAGGCTGTCGAACACGTCGTGGGTGCTGATGTCCTTTTCGTCCCGCGCGATGAGTTCGCTCAGGGCCTCCAGCGCGCGCTTCTTGCTCTGGGCCTCGACGCCGCAGGAGATCCGCTCCGGGCTGAGGATGTCGGCGACGCTGAGGCGGGCGGTGTGTTGCTGGGGCATCATTGGTGCTTGCGCGCGGCGCCCTCGCTGCGGTGGTGGTCGGTGACCTTCTCCTTGTGCTTGCGGACCTGGCGGTCCAGCTTGTCGGCTAGGGCGTCGATGGCGGCGTACATGTCGTCGCTCTCGGCGTCGGCGAAGAGGTCCGCGCCGGCGAGGTGGAGGGTGGCCTCCGCCTTGTGCCGTACCTTCTCCACGCTCAGCACCACGTGCACGTTGGTGACGTTGTCGAAGTGGCGCTCGAGGCGCTCCACCTTGCTGGAGACGTAGTCACGCAGGGCGGGGGTGATCTCGACGTGGTGGCCGGTCAGGTTGAGTTGCATGGTGGACTCCTTGCACTGGCTGGTCAGGTCAGACGCTTGCGTTCGTTGGACGGCGGAATCGCCATGGCCTCGCGGTACTTGGCCACGGTGCGCCGGGCGACGTTGATGCCCTGTTCGGACAGGATGGCCGCAATCTTGCTGTCGCTGAGCGGCTTCTGCGCGTTCTCCGCCGCAATGAGCTTCTTGATGAGCGCGCGGATCGCGGTCGAGGAGCATTCCCCGCCGCCGGCGGTGTTGACGTGGCTGGAGAAGAAGTACTTGAGCTCGTAGATGCCGCGCGGCGTGTGCATGTACTTGCGGGTGGTGACGCGGGAGATGGTGGACTCGTGCATGCCCACCTCCTCCGCGATGTCGTGCAGCACCAGGGCCTTCATCGCCTCCTCGCCGTACTCGAGGAAGGCGCGCTGCTTCTCCACGATGCAGGAGGCCACCTTGAGCAGGGTCTCGTTGCGGCTGTTGAGGCTCTTGATGAACCACTTGGCCTCCTGCAGGTGGTTCTTCAGGTAGGTGTTGTCGGCCGAGCTGTTGACCTGCTTGATCATGTTGGCGTAGTGGGCGTTGATGCGCAGCCGCGGCGCGCTGTCCGGGTTGAGCTCCACCCGCCACTTGCCGTTGACCTTGCGCACGAACACGTCGGGGATGATGTACTCGGTGCGGGCCTCGGCGATCTGGGAGCCGGGGCGCGGGTTGAGGCTCTGGATCACGCGCACCACCTCGCGCAGCTCGTCCTCGTTCATCTTCATGCGCCGCATGAGCTGGGCGTAGTCGCGGTTGCCCAGCAGGTCGAAGTGCCGCTCCACCAGGGTCCGGGCCCGGTCCCGGTGCGGGGTCTCGGCGGGCAGCTGGGCCAGTTGCAGCAGCAGGGACTCGCGCAGGTCCCGCGCCCCCACGCCCACCGGCTCGAAGTTCTGGATCCGGTGCAGCACCGCCTCCACCTCGTCCGGCTCCACCTCCAGCTCCGCCGGCAGGCTCTGGTGGATCTCCTCCAGCGGCGTGGCGAGGAAGCCGTCGTCGTTGATGGAATCGATGATGGCCTCGGCGATGGCCCGGTCGGTGTCCGAGAACGGGGTCAGGTTCATCTGCCACAGCAGGTGATCGCGCAGGCTCTCGCCGCGCGTGTCCACGGCCTCGAACTCGCGCTGCTCGTCGCCGCCCGCGCCGCCGCTGCCGGCCGGGACCGGGTCGTAGATGTCCTCCCAGGCGCTGTCCACCGGGAGCTCGTCCGGGATGTCGCCGGCGGGGGCGACCTCTGCCTCCGTGCCCTCGCCCGCCGCGGGCGGGGTCTCGGCCCCGGCCTCGGCCTCGGCGTCTTCCTCCAGCTCCAGCATGAGGTTGCTTTCCAGGACCTCCTGGATCTCGTTGCGCAGCTCCAGTGACGACAGCTGCAGCAGGCGGATGGCCTGCTGCAGCTGGGGGGTCATGGTGAGGTGTTGGCCAAGGCGGAGCTGTAGCGTCTGTTTCATATGCTGCGGATGGGAAGGGTGCCGGTCCGACCACCTGCCGGCACCCCTCATTCTAGCGTATTTCCTCCTCCCCTGCCGGGAGACGGGCCGGGGCCCTCACAGGCGGAAGTGCTCGCCCAGGTAGACCCGGCGCACCTGGCGGTTTTCCAGGATCTCGTCGGGCGTGCCGCGGGCGATGACCTCGCCCTCGTTCATGATATAGGCCCGGTGGCAGATTCCCAAGGTTTCCCGAACGTTGTGGTCGGTTATGAGGACGCCGATGCCGCGCTGGACCAGGTGGCGGATGATGTTCTGGATGTCCAGGACCGAGATGGGGTCCACCCCGGCGAAGGGCTCGTCCAGGAGCATGAACCGGGGCTCGGTGGCCAGGGCGCGGGCGATCTCCACCCGCCGCCGCTCGCCGCCCGACAGGCTCATGCCGGGGTTGTTGCGGATGTGGTCGATGTGGAGCTCTTCCAGCAGCTCCTCCAGGCGGTGCTCCCGCTGCAGCGGGGTCAGGTCGCGCCGGGTCTCCAGGATGGCCATGATGTTGTCGGCCACGGACAGGCGCCGGAACACCGAGGCCTCCTGGGGCAGGTAGCCGATGCCGGCCCGGGCCCGGCGGAACATGGGGGCCCGGGTGACGTCGCGCCCGTCGAGGCGGATGGTGCCGGCATCGGGGTGGACGAGGCCCACGATCATGTAGAAACAGGTGGTCTTGCCCGCCCCGTTGGGGCCCAGCAGGCCCACCACCTCGCCGCCGTCGATGGCCAGCGACACGTCCCGGACCACGGGCCTTCTCCGGTAGTGCTTGGCCAGCCCCTCGGCGTCCAGGCGGCTCACGGCGCGGCGTCCTTGGGCTGGAGGATGGTGCGCACCCGCGGCGTCCCCCCGCCGCCGCGCGCGGTGACCACGCTGCGGCGGGTGTCGTACTCGATGCGCTCGCCGCTGAACTCGTTGGGTCCCTGGACGAGGTGCGCGGCACCCTCCAGCACCAGCCGGGCCGAGGCGGTTTCGTACACCATGCGCCGGGCCTGTCCCGTGACGAAAGCGGCCTCCGGGGCGGGGCGCTGGCGGAAGCGGGCGGGCCGGCCCGTGACCACGATGCGGGTGACCTTGCCCCGGGGGGGCTCGGCATGGACCACGACCTCGTCGCCCTCCACCGTGAGGCTGCCCTGGGTGAGCCTGACGCTGCCCGTGAAGCGGCTGATCCCGGTCTTTTCCTCGATCACCGCCCGGTCGGCGGTGACGTGGACCGGGGCCCGGGGATCGGTCTCCAGCGCCGCGGCCGCCGCCGGCAGCAGCAGGACCACGGCCAGGCATCGCCTAGCGTACATGGTAGGTTCCCCGGACCTCGGCCAGCAGCTTCAGCACCCCGGTGTTCATGTCGGCGCGCAGGCCCACGGCTTCCACCCGCCCGCGGGGATGGGTGATGGTCACCTCGGCATCGGTGCGCGCGGTGCGCCGGCGGGGGTCCACGGTGAGCGCCGGGGTCTTCAGTTCCACCGGGACCGCGCCGCTTCCGCCGCGGGTCACCACCACGTCGCCGCGGAGATCGATGACCCGGGTCCGCGTGTGGACCCGGCCGCGCCGGGCGCGGGCGCGCCAGGGGGGCGCCGGTGGCCGGAACACGTCCAGCGACAGGGCCTGGAGGTACAGCCGGTGCTCGAAGGGAAAGTGTTCCAGCTCCAGGGCCGTCAGCCGCCAGGCCGCCCGGCCCGAGGCATCCATCACCGTGGCGGTGAAGGTCTCCAGGGTGTAGTCCGGGCGCGGGGCACGGGCCCGCTCCGGCGGGGTCAGCTCTTCTTCCACCGTCTCCAGCAGCCAGGTGCTGAACAGGGCCGCCCCCAGCACGGCCAGCAGCAGCAGGACGAAACCCAGCCGGCGTTTCATCGGGTGTACTTGGCCAGTTCCGCCTCCAGGGTGCCCTGGGCGGTCATGATGAGTTCGCACACGTCGCGCGCCGCGCCGCGGCCGCCCGGGTGCTCGGTCTGCCAGTGGGCGTGCTGCTTGACCAGGGGGTGGGCGTCCTGCACCGCGATGGCCAGGCCCACCCGCCGCATGACGCCGATGTCCACCACGTCGTCGCCCACGTAGGCGGTCTGCTCGGGCGCCAGGCCGAGGGTCGCGATGAGTTCCTCGAAGGCCGGCAGCTTGTGCACCCGGCCCTGGAACACGTGCTCGATGCCCAGGCTGGCCATGCGATGCTCGACGACCCCGGAGGTGCGGCCGGTGATGATGGCGATGTGCACGCCCGAGTCCTGCAGCATGCGCATGCCGTGGCCGTCGCGCGAATGGAAGGCCTTGTACTCCTCGCCGCCGTCGCCCAGGAACAGGGAACCGTCGGTGAGCACGCCGTCCACGTCGAAGATCACCAGCCTGACCCGGGCCGCGCGCTGGAGAATGTCATCCATCCCGTCGGTCTCCGCGTTTCACACCACGCCCGCCCGCAGCAGGTCGTGCATGTTGAGGGCGCCCACCAGGCGCCGGTCGCCGTCCACCACCGGCAGGCTGTTGATGCGCCGCGACTGCATGAGCTCCAGCACCTCGGCCGCCAGGCGCTCGGGCGAGGTGGTGAGGCAGTCGGGCGTCATGCAGTCGGTGATGGGCGTGGCGTGTACGTCCACCTGCCGCGCCTCCAGCACCCGGCGCAGGTCGCCGTCGGTGAAGATGCCCAGCACCCGGTCCTCGCCGTCGGCCACCAGCGTCATGCCCAGGCCCTTGCGTGTCATCTCCATCAGCGCCTCGCTGAGGGTGGCGCCCGGGGCCACGCGCGGGATCTCGTCGCCGGTGTGCATGATGTCGGCCACGTGCAGCAGCAGCCGCCGGCCCAGGCGGCCGCCCGGGTGGCTGCGGGCGAAGTCGTCGGCGGTGAAGCCGCGCGACTCCAGCAGCGACACCGCCAGGGCGTCGCCCATGACCAGGGCGGCGGTGGTGGAGGCCGTGGGGGCCAGGCCCAGGGGGCAGGCCTCGCGTGCCACCGACACGTCCAGGCTCACGTCGGCCTCGCGCGCCAGGCGCGAGGCGGGGTTGCCGGTGAGCGCGATGAGGGGCACGCCCAGGCGCTTGATGAGGGGCACGATGGTGAGGATCTCCTCGGTCTCGCCCGAGTTGGACAGGGCCAGCACCACGTCCCGCGGCGTGATCATGCCCAGGTCGCCGTGGCTGGCCTCGCCCGGGTGGACGAAGAAGGCGGGCGAGCCGGTGCTGGCCAGGGTGGCGGCGATCTTGGACCCGATGTGCCCGGACTTGCCCATGCCCAGGACCACGATGCGGCCCTCGCAGTCCAGCATGTACTGGCAGGCGCGCACGAAGTGCTCGTCGATGCGCGGGCGCAGGGCCTGCACGGCCTCGGCCTCGGTGTCCACCACCGCCTGGCCCAGGGCGCGGACCTTGTCCGGGTGGAGTTCCGCCACGGAGCGGCCTTCAGTCGGCCGGGGGGTAGCCCAGCTCGGCCAGCTTGCGCCGCACCGCCTCGGCGTCGGTGTTCCCGCCGCGGACGGTGACGGTGCCGGATTCCACCTCCACCTCCACGGTCCAGCCGGGGTCGAGCTCGGCCAGGCCCTTGCGGATGGCATCGGCGCAGCCGCCGCACTTGATGTTGCTTGCCTGGATGACGAGTTCGGTCATGAAAGTCCCTCCGTGTACGGAGCGAAAGGGAATGATACCGTATTCCGCCGGCCGGGGCGGTCAGGCGGGGGCCGCGGTGAGGTAGAGCGCCAGCAGGTAGCCCAGGAAGGCGCCCAGCAGGAGGCCGCCCTGCCAGCGTTCCAGCCGCGGCGGGCCGCGGAAGCCGTAGGCCATGGCGTAGAGGGCGACACCCAGGCCCAGCATCACCGGGTAGTCGCGCCACAGGGCGTCCGGGTCCAGCGCCGCCGGCGCCAGGAGGCCGGGGATCCCCAGCACCGCCAGCAGGTTGAAGATGTTGGAGCCGATGACGTTGCCCAGCGCCAGGTCCGGTTCCTTTTTCACCGCGCTCATGACCGATGCCGCCAGCTCCGGCAGGCTGGTGCCGATGGCGATGATGGTCAGGCCGATGACCAGGTCGCTGACGCCGGCGGCCCGCGCGATCTCCACCGCGCCCCAGACCAGCCCCCGCGAGCCTGCGACCAGGACCACCAGCCCGATGAGGGTCCAGGCGACGGCCGCGCCCATTCCCAGCTGCGGGATCTCGTGCTCGAACTCGGCCTCCAGGGGATCGGGCCCGCGCCGCAGGCCCAGGCTCACCACCCACCAGCCGATGAACAGCAGCGCGCCCAGCAGGAGGGCGCCGTCCAGCCGCCCCAGGTGGCCGTCCATGAGAAGCACCAGCGCCAGGAGCATGACGATGAACATGAGCGGGTACTCGCGCCGGAGGGTGTCGGAGTTGACCACCAGCGGTACCACCAGGGCGGTGCCGCCCATGACCAGGCCGATGTTGGCGATGTTGGAGCCCAGGGCGTTGCCCACCGCCACCCCCGGGTTGCCCTGCCAGGAGGCGATGAGGGAGACCAGGATCTCGGGGGCCGAGGTCCCGAAGCCCACCACGGTGAGCCCGATGATCATGGGACGCACGCCCAGGTTGCGGGCGGTGGCGGCGGCGCCGTGAACGAAACGGTCGGCGCCCCAGATGAGCAGGCCCAGGCCCGCCACCACGGCCGCCACGGGCCACAGCAGGCTGGTCATGGTGCCGGCTGCTTCAGTTCGCGCTCCAGTTCCAGCTCCAGCTCCAGGTCCAGGTCGGCGTCACCGGCCCCGGGCGGGTGCGGGGGCGCGCCGTCCTGCGGCGGGCGGCCGTCGTGGACCAGGTTGAGGCGGCGCTGGAGGTAGGCGTCGCGCACGAAGGCGTAGCGGTCCAGGGCGGCCTCGTCCAGGACCCGGCTGGCGGACAGGAGCTGGGCCCGCTGGTCCACGGTTTCCAGCACGATGGCGCTCCACAGCACGGTCTGGTCCGAGATCCGGTACACCGGGTCCACCAGGGCGTCGCCGGCGAAGCCCACCGTGTCGCGCACGGTGGACGGCGGCAGGAAGGGCAGGACCAGGTAGGGCCCGCTGCCCACGCCCCAGTAGCCCAGGGTCTGGCCCAGGTCCTCGTTGTGCTTGGGCAGGCCCAGGGGGGTGGCGACGTCGAAGATCCCGCCCAGGCCCAGGAACGTGTTGTAGAAAAAGCGGGTGAAATCCTCCGCCGCCTGCCGGAACTTGAACTGGAGGAGATCGTTGAGGAACACCAGCACGTCGTCCAGGTTGCTGAAGACGTTGTGGACACCCCGGCGCACCGGGCCCGGCACGTGGTCCCGGTAGGCCTCCGCCACCGGCTTGACGACGGCCCGGTCCACGCCCTCGTTGAAGGCGAACACGGCCCGGTTGTAGCTTTCGAAGGGATCGCGTGGATCGGTGGCGGCGCATCCCGAGAGCAGGCCCGCAAGAAGCGGGGCCGCGGCGGCGGCGAGGCGGATGTGTGAGGGCATGGCGGATCAGGGGTGCTGAACGGGC
Organism: Chromatiales bacterium; assembly: GCA_026990045.1. Classification (GTDB taxonomy): domain Bacteria; phylum Pseudomonadota; class Gammaproteobacteria; order CAMYNG01; family CAMYNG01; genus JALUTW01. The sequence goes on from JALSIK010000126.1 coordinate 21,468, forward strand.
ATCAGGTGGCTTCGGTGCGAATGGCCCCGCAGCGCCGGCAGCGGTAGCGGGTCACCAGCCGGCCCTGCTTGACGTCGAACGGTCGCTCCTTGACCGGTTCCCACTTGTGAAAGCCGCTGCGGCACAACGTCTTGCCCTTGTGTTTCTGCCTGGCCGGAACGCGGCGGAATTTTACAACATCACCCATGTTTTCTCCTGTCATGGTGCAGCGCCCGGCCCAGGGCCTCCACGCAGCCGGCGGTGTCGTACACCGGCCGCCAGCCCAGCAGCGACTCCGCCCGCGTGGTGTCCAGCACCAGCGGGGCCGCCAGCGCGGCCAGGGCCGCCGGCTCGCCCGCCGCCGGCCACAGGCGGGCCACGGCCCGGTGCACGCCGAACCACGCCCGGGCCGGCACCGCGCGGGACCGCCGGTGCAGGCGGCGGTGGAGATCGCGAAAGGCCAGCGGCGGCTGGGCGCTTATATTATAGGTGCCGGGCGGACCGTGAAAGAGCGCGCGCACCACGGCGCCGGCGGCGTCGTCCTCCCACAGGCATTGCAGCAGCGGCTGGGGATCGGGCAGCCGCGGGTGAAAAGGCTGGCGCAGCAGGGCGCGCAGCAGCGGCTGGGCGCGCGGGCCGACGATGGCGTGCAGCCGCAGGTTCACCAGCGCCGGTCCGCCGCGGGCCGCGGCCTCGCGCAGGGCGATGTCCAGCGCCGCCTTGTCCTCGGCGTAGGCGAATCCCGGGTTGGGCCGCAGGGGCGCGTCCTCGGTGAGCCGCGCGGGGTTGTCCGGCCAGGCGCCGTACACCGCGGCGCTGGAGGCGTGGACGAAGCGTGCCACCCCGGCCCGGCGCGCGGCCTCGTACACGTTGAGGCCCAGGGCCAGGGTGTGCTCGCGGCGCTCGGCCCGGGACGGCCGCCGCCCGGGGCGGGGCAGGACCAGGGCCGCCAGGTGCACCACGGCGTCGCACCCGGCCAGCAGGGTCTCCAGGCCCGGACGGCGCAGGTCGACCCGGTGCTCGGCATAGCGGGCATGGCGCAGCCGGGCCGGGCGCAGGTCCAGCCCCAGCACCGCGGTGACCCGGGGCTCGGCCAGCAGCCGCGGCAGCAGCGCGCGCGCCAGGCAGCCGGCGCTGCCGGTCACCGCGACCCTCATGCCGCCCGCGCCAGCGCCGGGGCCACCTCGCGCGCCAGCACCTCGAGGGATTCGCGCACCACCACGGTGTCCACCGCGCCGGCGCCCACCGCGCACAGCACCCGGTCCACGCCCGCGGCCCGGAGCCGGGCCAGGGCCCGGGTGCAGTGGGCCGGGTCGCCGGCGATGACCAGGCCCAGGCGCTCCAGCACCGGCAGGGTGGCGGCCCGGCGCAGCAGGTGGCGGAAGCGGCCCAGGCGCCGGTAATGGGCATAGCCCTCCACCAGCCGTTCCAGCACCGGGGCGGTGGTCTCCAGCAGCCGGTGGTAGAACCAGGGAAAGCATTCCGCCGCCAGGCGGCGGGCGGCCGCGCCGTCCTCCAGGCACAGGATGCCCACGGTCATGGCCAGCGCCCGGTTGGCCGGCGCCGGGGCGGTGCAGGCCCGGCGGTAGCGGTGGAGGTCGCGCCGGATCATCACCCACGGCTTGAAGGGCCCGGCCAGCACCCCCAGGCCCAGGGCCGCGGCCTGGTCGTAGCTCTCCGGGCTCACCGCGGCCAGCCACAGGGGCGGGTGGGGCCGCTGCACGGGGCGCGGCAGCAGGCGCACGTCCTCCAGGGTGTAGTGCTCGCCCCGGAAGCTCACCGTATCCCCGGCCAGCAGCCGCCGCAGGATGGCGATGGACTCCAGCATCATGGCCCGGGTCGCCGCCGGGGCCACGCCGAACAGGCGCTGCTCGGCGGGGTCGAAGCCGCGGCCCAGGCCCAGCTCCAGGCGGCCGCCTGAAAGCAGGTCCAGCGTCGCGGCGCGCTCGGCCACGTGCAGCGGGTGGTGGTAGGGCAGGGGCACCACCGCCAGCCCCAGGCGCAGGCGCCGGGTGCGCTGGGCCGCCGCGGCCAGGAACAGGTCGGGCGCGCTGCTGTGGGAGTACTCCGGCATGAGATGGTGTTCCACCAGCCACGCGGCACCGAAGCCCAGGCCATCGGCCAGGACCAGCTCCTCCAGGGTGTCGGCGTACACCCGCTGTTCGTCGCGGCCGCTGTGAGCGGGCACCGAAAGCTCGTAGAATAGGTCCAGTTGCATGGTCGGCCCTCCGGCGGCCGGCCCATCATAACAAGCCCCCGCCGTCATCCAGGTGTCGCCCCGCCCATGAACGAACCGTTTCCCGAGCCCCGCGTGCTCATCGGCGCCCACGGCTGGCAGCATCCCGGCTGGAACGGCACCTTCTATCCCGATGACCTGCCGGAGGACTGGCGCCTGGGGTATTACGGCAACGAGTTCCCGCTGGTGGGGGTGCCGGCCGGGGCCTGGAGCGGAAGCGGCCCCCAGGACTGGCTGGAGGACAGCGGCGGGCACCTGCGTTTCCTCTGCGAGCTGCCGGTGCCGGGGATGGACGCGGCCCGGGCGGTGGGGGAGCTGGAGGTGCTGGGACCGCGGTGCCTGGGGGTGATCCTGACCGCGCCGGTGCCGGAGGCGGTGGTGCCGGAGCTGCGCCGCCGGTGGCCGCTGGCCTGGGCCGGGGCGGGCGAGCCGCCGCCGGCGCTGCGCGAGGCCGGGGCGGGCCGCTGCTGGGACGGCAGCGGGGCGCCGCCGCCGGGCGGGCGGCTCAACGTCATCCGGGTGGCCGCCGCCGCGCCGTCGCCGCGCGAGCTGCGCGGATTGCTCGAAGCGGCCCTGGCCTGGCCCGGCACCGACCACACGGTGCTGCTGTTCACCGCCGCGGACCCGTCGGTCGAGGCCATGCACGCCGCCGCCACCCTGCTGGAGCTGATGTAGCCGGCGTGCGGCGGGCATC
>JALSIK010000127.1 GCA_026990045.1 Chromatiales bacterium
CGCGGCGGGGGGCCGCCGCCGTGTCCGGCCGGAACATCGCCCCCGGTTGTCCGGCGCGGGTGCCGTGCCGGTGCATGCGCACCGTCCAGTGGGTGCGGCACGGACGCCAAATCAGGCAGGATCCGTCCCCCGGCTTGCATCGCGGCCTCGACGACCGTTGTCCTGGCGCCCGTCACCGGATCTCAGATCTCGAACCTGCCCTTGAGCTTCCTGGGCACCGCCACGTTCTTGAGCCGCACGTAGCGCGGCAGGCCGTTGCGGTAGGGCGGGTAGTCCTCGCCCTTGATGAGCGGCAGCAGGTAGTTGCGGCAGGCCTTGGTGATGCCGAAGCCGTCCCGGGTGATGAAGTTGGCCGGCATCATCTTCTCCACGTTGGCCACCCTGGACAGCGGGGCCTTGCCCACCTCCCACTTGTAGGGGTTGTTGGACTTGCGCACGATGGTGGGCATGATGGCGTTCTCGCCCTTGAGCGCGAACTGCACCGCCGCCCGGCCCATGGCGTAGGCCTGGTCCACGTCGGTCTTGGAGGCGATGTGGCGCGCCGCCCGCTGCAGGTAGTCCGCCACGCCCCAGTGGTACTTGAGCCCCAGCCCGTCCTTGATGATGTTGGCCACCACCGGCGCCACCCCGCCCAGCTGGGCGTGGCCGAAGGCGTCCTTGAGGCCCTGGTCGGACAGGAACTTGCCGTCCGGGCCCTTGACCCCCTCGGACACCACCACCGAGCAGTAGCCGTACTTCTTGACCTTGTTCTCCACCGCCTTGAGGAACTTGTCGCGGTCGAAGGTGACCTCCGGGAACAGGATCACGATGGGCAGGTCGATGTCGTCGTCGGAGGCCAGGCCGCCGGCGGCGGCGATCCAGCCGGCGTGGCGGCCCATCACCTCCAGCACGAAGACCTTGGTGGAGGTCTTGGCCATGGAGGCCACGTCGAAGCTGGCCTCGCGCACCGAGACCGCGATGTACTTGGCCACCGAGCCGAAGCCGGGGCAGTTGTCGGTGATGGGCAGGTCGTTGTCCACGGTCTTGGGCACGTGGATGGCCTGGATGGGGTAGCCCATGGCCTTGGACAGCTGCGAGACCTTGTAGCAGGTGTCGGCGGAGTCGCCGCCGCCGTTGTAGAAGAAGTAGCCGATGTTGTGGGCCTCGAACACCTCGATGAGGCGCTCGTACTCGCGGCGGTTCTCCTCCAGGCTCTTGAGCTTGTAACGGCAGGAGCCGAAGGCCCCGGCCGGGGTGTGGCGCAGGGCGCGGATGGCGGCAGCCGATTCCTTGCTGGTATCGATGAGGTCCTCGGTCAGGGCGCCGATGATGCCGTTGCGGCCGGCGTAGACCTTGCCGATCTTGTTCTTGTGCTTGCGCGCCGTCTCGATGACGCCGCAGGCGCTGGCGTTGATCACCGCGGTGACGCCGCCGGACTGGGCGTAGAAGGCGTTCTTGGGCGCGGACTTGGCGGTTTTCTTCTTGGCTGCCATGAATGACCTCCCTGGGGAACGTTGCCTGGATTTGTTTTCCTGGAAAGCGGCCGCGGTTCAGCCGGAGGACTGCCCCTCCTGCTGCATGCGGCGGTCGCGTTCGTGATCGGCCTGCACGCGCAGCAGCGTGGTGACGCACTCGACGATGTCGTGGTAGCGGGGGATGCCGGTGCCGTACTGCTCGCGCACGCTGTAGAAGAACTGGCAGTGGTACTCCTCGGCCCCGGTCTTGGTGATGATGAAGTGGCAGTCGCCTGCCTGCCAGTAGAGGCCGGGGCACTCGGTGAGCTCGCGGTCCTCGGGGGTCAGCCGCAGCTCGGTGGTGACCTCCTCCACCGGGACCTCGCGCTTGTAGCGCTCGTTGACGGTGTCCTGCACCGCCTTGATCTCTTCCTTGCCGAACGGGGGAATCGTGCTCATGGTCGCGGTCGCCGGGGCTCGCTCACGGGAGCCGTAGCATACTCCATCACCGGGGGGAATGCATGGGCCCGCCGGTTCGGCCGCCGGTGCGCGCGGCCAGGGCCGTTTCCAGGCGCGCGAGGCGCGCCGCCAGGCGCTCGGTGTCGGCGCGCAGCCGGTCCACCGCGTCGAGAAAGCCGTCCACCTCGTCGGGGGCCGGGGCGAGCCCGCTCTCGGCCTGCAGGTAGCGGGCCAGGTCGGCCACCAGGGTGGCGCCGGCCTGCGCGGCCCAGGCCGCCAGCCCGGACAGGGCGCGGCCGGCGTGGTGGGCGGCGGCGTCCCCCGCCACCCGGGCCAGGGCCTCTTCCCAGTCGGGCCGCAGGCGGGCGAGCAGGTGCTGGAAGTCCCGGGCCAGGGCGGTGTCACCGCTGAAGTGCACGCCGGCGGCCCCGCCCGCCTGGGGCGCGCGGGCCAGCTCCAGCAGGGCGAAGGGCGTGCCCCGGATCACGGCCTCGGGCTCGGGGCCGCCGTGGCGCTGGACCAGGATGGCCTCGCCGGTGACCTGGAACGTCAGTCCCAGGCCCAGCCCGTCCAGCTCCAGCCGCAGCACCCTGCCGGCCAGCGGCGCCAGGTGATCGCGGGCCGCCGGGTCCAGGCGCAGGGCGGCGTCGAGGGCCGCCTCCACCGCCGCGGCCACCGCCACGCTTCCCTCGGCGAAACTGCTCGCGTTGGTCATGGTCCCGGTGTCGCCACCCGTTCCAGCCCCGGCTCGTCCACCACCCGGGTCCCGGCCAGGCGGTCGTGCAGCGCCCGGCCCTCGCGGTCGGCCAGCGCCCACAGGAACCCGGCGTACAGGGGCAGGGCCGAGAGCACGTAGCCCCCGGCCCGCAGCGCGGCCTGGCGCCAGGTCAGCGGCCCGCCGCTGCGGGCGTCCACCACCTTCAGGCCCAGCAGGAACTTGCCCGGGGTGGCGCCGAGCCGGGCCCAGCAGGCGATGATCACGGCCACGGGCCCCACCACGGTGAGCAGCAGGTCGGCCACGCCGTGCAGGCCGCCCGCGGCCAGGGCGCCGGACGGCTGCGGCCGGCCCAGGTAGCCGGGACCGTAGAGCAGCACCAGCAGCGGCAGGGAGACGGCGGTGAACAGGCCGGCGTCGGCGGCCAGGGCCAGGGCGCGGCGCGCGAACCGCGACAGGCGGGTGCGGGCCGTGGCGGTCAGGCCTTCCATCCGCGGTGCACGGCGACGATGCCGCCGGTGAGGTTGTGCCAGTCGCAGCGCACCAGGCCGGCATCCTCCATCATGCCGCGCAGGGTGGCCTGGTCCGGGTGGACGCGGATGGATTCGGCCAGGTAGCGGTAGCTGTCGGCGTCGCCCGCCACCAGCCGGCCCAGGCGCGGCAGCACCTGGAACGAGTAGGCATCGTACAGGCGCGCCAGCCCCGGGTGCACCGGGTGGGAGAACTCCAGCACCAGGGCCAGGCCGCCGGGACGCAGCACGCGGTGCATCTCGGCCAGGGCTCGTTCCTTGCGGGTCACGTTGCGCAGGCCGAAACCCATGGTCACGCGGTCGAAGCTGGCGTCGGGAAACGGCAGGGCCTCGGCGTCGGCCTGCACGTAGGCGATGTTGTCCACCAGCCCGCGATCCACCAGCCGCCGCCGGCCCACGTCCATCATGGCGGCGTTGATGTCCGACAGCACCACCCGCCCTGCCGGTTCCACCCGCGGCGCCATGAGCGCGGCCAGGTCGCCGGTGCCGCCGGCCAGGTCCAGCACCTGCTGGCCCGGGCGCAGGTCGGCCACCTCCACCGCGAAGCGCTTCCACAGCCGGTGGACCCCCAGCGACATGAGGTCGTTCATGAGGTCGTACTTGTCCGCCACCGAGCGGAAGACCTCGCCCACCCGGCGGACCTTCTCCTCCACCGGGATCTCGCGGAAGCCGAAGTGGGTGGTGCGCTCGTCCACGGGCCGGCTCACGGCTCCGCCGGGGCCTTGCGCTCGTAGCCGGCCTCCTTGCAGCGCTCGAGGTAACGCTGCCACATCTGCTCGTAGTTCTGGCCGTAGCGGTACAGCGTCTCCCACGAGTAGATCCCGGTGTGGTGGTTGTCGTCGAAGAAGATCTGGATGGCGTAGTTGCCCACCTGCTCGATGCGCTCGATGTTCACGTCCTCCTTGCCCAGTTGCAGGACCTCCTGGCCCGGGCCGTGGCCCTGGACCTCGGCCGAGGGCGAGTAGACGCGCA
>JALSIK010000128.1 GCA_026990045.1 Chromatiales bacterium
CGGGGTGGTGGACTCGGTGGACGCCGGGCGCATCGTGGTGCGCGTCAACGACGACGAGACCGCGGCCGGCGAATCGGGCGTGGACATCTACAACCTGATCAAGTACACCCGGTCCAACCAGAACACCTGCATCAACCAGCGGCCGCTGGTCAAGCCGGGCGACGTCATCGCCCGCGGCGACGTGCTGGCCGACGGGCCCTCCACCGACATGGGCGAGCTGGCCCTGGGCCAGAACATGCTGGTGGCCTTCATGCCCTGGAACGGCTACAACTTCGAGGACTCCATCCTCATCTCCGAGCGGGTGGTGCAGGAGGACCGCTACACCACCATCCACATCGAGGAACTCACCTGCGTGGCCCGCGACACCAAGCTGGGCCCGGAGGAGATCACCGGCGACATCCCCAACGTGGGCGAGGCGGCCCTGTCCAAGCTGGACGAGGCGGGCATCGTGTACATCGGGGCCGAGGTCAAGTCCGGCGACATCCTGGTGGGCAAGGTCACGCCCAAGGGCGAGACCCAGCTCACGCCCGAGGAGAAGCTGCTGCGGGCCATCTTCGGCGAGAAGGCCTCGGACGTGAAGGACACCTCGCTGCGCGTGCCCTCGGGCATGAACGGCACCGTCATCGATGTCCAGGTCTTCACCCGCGACGGGCTGGAGAAGGATTCCCGCGCCAAGGCCATCGAGGAGATGGAGCTGGAGCGGGTGCGCAAGGACTTCAACGACCAGCTCCGCATCATGGAGGACGACGCCTTCGAGCGCGTCGAGCGCATGCTGCTGGGCAAGGTCGCCGAGGGCGGGCCCAACAGGCTCAAGGCCGGCACCAAGCTGACCAAGGGCTACCTGGCCGAGGTGCCGCGCGACAAGTGGTTCGAGATCCGCCTGCGCAACGACGAGGCCAACGCCCAGCTCGAGGCCATCGCCGAGCAGATCAAGCAGCTGCGGCGCGAGTTCGACGAGCGCCTGGAGGAGAAGAAGCGCAAGCTGACCTCCGGCGACGACCTGGCCCCGGGCGTGCTCAAGATGGTCAAGGTCTACCTGGCGGTGAAGCGGCGCATCCAGCCCGGCGACAAGATGGCCGGCCGCCACGGCAACAAGGGCGTGATCTCCATGATCGTCCCGGTGGAGGACATGCCGTACATGGAGGACGGTACCCCGGTGGACATCGTGCTCAATCCCCTGGGCGTGCCCTCGCGCATGAACGTGGGCCAGGTGCTGGAGACCCACCTGGGCTGGGCCGCCAAGGGGCTGGGCCGGAAGATCGGCCAGATGCTGGACGAGCACCGCAAGGTGGAGGAGGTCCGGCGCTTCCTGGACCAGATCTACAACAAGACCGAGGGGCGCAAGGAGGACCTCAAGTCGCTGAGCGACGAGGAGATCCTGGAGCTGGCCGAAAACCTGCGCGACGGCGTGCCCATGGCGACGCCGGTGTTCGACGGCATCCACGAGGACGAGATCAAGCGCCTGCTGGAGCTGGCCGGCCTGCCGCGCTCGGGCCAGACCACGCTGTACGACGGCCGCACCGGCGATCCCTTCGACCGCCCGGTGACCGTGGGCTACATGTACATGCTCAAGCTCAACCACCTGGTGGATGACAAGATGCACGCCCGCTCCACCGGCCCCTACAGCCTGGTCACCCAGCAGCCCCTGGGCGGCAAGGCCCAGTTCGGCGGCCAGCGCTTCGGCGAGATGGAGGTGTGGGCGCTGGAGGCCTACGGTGCGGCGTACACGCTGCAGGAGATGCTGACCGTGAAGTCGGACGACGTGAACGGCCGGACCAAGATGTACAAGAACATCGTGGACGGCAATCACACCATGGAGGCCGGGATGCCGGAGTCCTTCAACGTGCTGTTGAAGGAGATCCGCTCGCTGGGCATCGACATCGAACTGGAGCAGCAGGACTGAGCCGGCGACCGGGGACCGACGGCCGGGGACGGCGGGTTCCCGGCGGCCAGCCGCCGGCAGCCAGACCCTTATTTCGAGGAGTGGCGACGTGAAAGACCTACTGAGAATTCTCAAGCAACAGGGCCAGGTGGACGACTTCGATGCCATCCGCATCGGGCTGGCGTCCCCGGAGAAGATCCGGTCCTGGTCCTACGGCGAGGTCAAGAAGCCGGAGACCATCAACTACCGCACCTTCAAGCCGGAGCGGGACGGGCTGTTCTGCGCCAAGATCTTCGGCCCGGTGAAGGACTACGAGTGCCTGTGCGGCAAGTACAAGCGCCTCAAGCACCGGGGCGTGATCTGCGAGAAGTGCGGCGTGGAGGTCACCCTGGCCAAGGTGCGCCGCGAGCGCATGGGCCACATCGAGCTGGCCAGCCCGGTGGCCCACATCTGGTTCCTCAAGTCCCTGCCGTCGCGCATGGGCCTGCTGCTGGACATGACCCTGCGCGACATCGAGCGGGTGCTGTACTTCGAGGCCTTCGTGGTCATCGATCCCGGCATGACCTCGCTGGAGCGCGGCCAGCTCCTCTCCGACGAGGCCTACCTGGAGGCCATCGAGGAGTACGGTGACGAGTTCGACGCCCGCATGGGGGCCGAGGCCATCCACGCCCTGCTCGCCAGCATCGACCTGGAGCGCGAGCGCATCCAGCTGCGCGAGGACATCGAGAACACCAACTCCGAGACCAAGCTCAAGAAGCTGGGCAAGCGGCTGAAGCTGGTGGAAGCCTTCATCGAGTCGGGCAACCGGCCCGAGTGGATGGTGCTCACGGTGCTGCCGGTGCTGCCGCCGGAGCTGCGCCCGCTGGTGCCGCTGGAGGGCGGCCGCTTCGCCACCTCCGACCTCAACGACCTCTACCGGCGGGTGATCAACCGCAACAACCGCCTCAAGCGGCTGCTGGACCTCAACGCGCCCGACATCATCGTGCGCAACGAGAAGCGCATGCTGCAGGAGGCGGTGGACGCCCTGCTGGACAACGGCCGACGCGGCCGGGCCATCACCGGCTCCAACCGCCGCCCGCTCAAGTCGCTGGCGGACATGATCAAGGGCAAGCAGGGCCGTTTCCGCCAGAACCTGCTGGGCAAGCGCGTGGACTACTCGGGCCGCTCGGTCATCGTGGTGGGCCCGACCCTCAAGCTGCACCAGTGCGGCCTGCCCAAGAAGATGGCGCTGGAGCTGTTCAAACCGTTCATCTTCAGCAAGCTGGAGCGCCGCGGCATCGCCACCACCATCAAGGCGGCCAAGAAGCTGGTGGAGAAAGAGGGGCCGGAGGTCTGGGACATCCTCGAGGAGGTGATCCGCGAGCACCCGGTGCTGCTCAACCGCGCGCCCACGCTGCACCGCCTGGGCATCCAGGCCTTCGAGCCGGTGCTCATCGAGGGCAAGGCCATCCAGCTCCATCCGCTGGTGTGCACGGCCTTCAACGCCGACTTCGACGGCGACCAGATGGCGGTCCACGTGCCGCTGTCGCTGGAGGCCCAGCTCGAGGCGCGGGCCCTGATGATGTCCACCAACAACATCCTGTCGCCGGCCAACGGCGAGCCCATCATCGTGCCGTCCCAGGACGTGGTGCTGGGCCTGTACTGGATGACGCGCGAGCGCATCAATGCCAAGGGCGAGGGGATGGTGTTCGCCGACGTGACCGAGGTGCACCGGGCCTACACCACCGGCGCCGTGCACCTGCAGGCCAGGGTCAAGGTGCGCATCCGCGAGGTGAGCTTCGACGACGAGGGCAACCGCGAGGAGACCGTGTCCATGCAGGACACCACCGTGGGCCGTGCCCTGCTGTGGGAGATCGTGCCGGAGGGCATGCCCTTCGAGCTGGTCAACCAGGACCTCAACAAGAAGGCCATCTCCCGGCTCATCAACGTCTGCTACCGGCAGCTGGGCCTGAAGGCCACGGTGATCTTCGCCGACAAGCTCATGTACACCGGCTTCCACTACTCGACCCGGGCCGGCGTTTCGTTCGGCGTGGACGACATGGTCATCCCGGAGGAAAAGGCCGCGATCCTGGCCGAGGCCGAGGAGAAGGTGAAGGAGATCCAGGCCCAGTACACCGGCGGCCTGCTCACCAACGGCGAGCGTTACAACAAGGTGGTGGACATCTGGTCCCACACCAACGACGAGGTGGCCCGGGCGATGATG
>JALSIK010000129.1 GCA_026990045.1 Chromatiales bacterium
CATCGGCCAGTCCACGCCGGACTCCACCCTGCTGGTGAAGGTGGCGGCCGAGGCCGCCCTGGGCAAGCGGGACAAGGTGTACATCTACGGCACCGACTACCCCACCCCCGACGGCACCGGCGTGCGCGACTACATCCACGTGGAGGACCTGGCCGACGCCCATCTCAAGGCCCTGGATTACCTGGAACGGGGCGGCGAATCCACCACCCTCAACTGCGGCTACGGCCACGGCTACAGCGTGCGCGAGGTGCTGGACGCGGTGGCCCGGGTCCACGGGGCGCCGCTGCCGGTGGAAGAGGCCGGACGCCGCCCCGGTGACCCGCCCTCGCTGGTGGCCCGCGCCGACCGCATCCGCGAGCTGCTGGGGTGGACCCCGCGCTACGACGACCTGGAATTCATCGTGCGCACCTCGCTGGAGTGGGAAAAGAAACTGGCCGGCCGCCGGCGGGCGGCGCAGGGCGCCTGAACCATCCATGACATCCGCGTTTCATTCGAGCAAGGAGTGACCATGCCTGACGTCTCCAGTGCCCGCGTGGGCATCATCGGCCTGGGCTACGTGGGCCTGCCCCTGGCGGTGGAATTCGGCAAGCAGTTCGACACCGTGGGCTTCGACATCAATCCCGCCCGTATCGATGAGCTGCGCCGGGGCCGCGACAGCACGCTGGAGGTGGAGCCGGAGGAGCTCAAGCGGGCCGACCGCCTGCGCTACACCACCGAGCTGGACGACCTGCGCGAGTGCAACGTCTACATCGTCACCGTGCCCACCCCCATCGACGAGGCGCGGCAGCCGGACCTCCGGCCCCTGGAGTCGGCCAGCCGCACCGTGGGCCGGGTGCTGGGCCGGGGCGACGTGGTCATCTACGAGTCCACCGTCTTTCCCGGCGCCACCGAGGAGGTCTGCGTGCCCATCCTCGAGGAGGTCTCGGGCCTGAAGTTCAACCGGGACTTCTATGCCGGCTACAGCCCGGAACGCATCAACCCCGGCGACAAGGAGCACCGGGTGGCCAACATCCTCAAGGTCACCTCCGGCTCCACGCCCGAGGTCGCCGACTTCGTGGATGCCCTGTATGCCAGGGTCATCACCGCCGGCACCCACAAGGCCAGCAGCATCAAGGTGGCCGAGGCGGCCAAGGTCATCGAGAACACCCAGCGCGACCTCAACATCGCCCTGGTCAACGAGCTGGCACTCATTTTCAACCGCCTGGGCATCGACACCCTGGAGGTACTGGAGGCGGCCGGCACCAAGTGGAACTTCCTGCCCTTCCGCCCCGGCCTGGTGGGTGGGCACTGCATCGGCGTGGACCCCTACTACCTGACCCACAAGGCCCAGGCCATCGGCTACAACCCCGAGGTCATCCTGGCCGGGCGCCGCATCAACGACGGCATGGGGGCCTACGTGGCCCAGCAGGTCATCAAGCTCATGACCCAGCGGGGAGTGAGCGTGGTGGGCGCCCGGATCCTGGTCCTGGGACTGACCTTCAAGGAGAACTGCCCCGACCTGCGCAACACCCGGGTCATCGACATCGTCCACGAGCTGAACGACTACCACATCGACGTGGACGTGCACGATCCGTGGGTGGACCCGGAAGAGGCCCGGCACGAATACGGCCTCGAGCTGGTGTCGGAGCCCGAGGCGGGCCGCTACGACGCGGTGATTCTGGCCGTGGCCCACGCACAGTTCCGCGACATGGGCATCGACGCCATCCGGCGCCTGTGCCGGCCCAAACACGTGATCTATGACGTAAAATACGTGCTTCCCAAGGACCAGGTGGACGCCCGGCTGTGACCGGCGGCACCAGCGCAGTACAGGAGAGGCAATGAAGGTTCTCATCACCGGCACCGCCGGTTTCATCGGCAACGCCCTGGCCCGGCGCCTGCTGGAGCGCGGCGACGAGGTCATCGGCATCGACAACCTCAACGACTACTACGACGTGAGCCTCAAGGAGGCTCGCCTGGCCCGGATCAAGGACCATCCCGGTTTCACCGACGTGCGCCTGGACATCGAGGACCGCGAGGGCATGGCCGAGGTGTTCCGGGTCCACAAGCCGCAGCGGGTCGTCAACCTGGCGGCCCAGGCCGGGGTGCGCTACTCGCTGGAGAATCCCCACGCCTACATCGACACCAACATCGTGGGCTTCATGAACATCCTCGAGGGCTGCCGCCACAACGGCGTGGAGCACCTGGTCTATGCCTCCAGCAGCTCGGTGTACGGCGCCAACACCAATTACCCCTTCTCCGTTCACAACAACGTGGACCACCCGGTGAGCCTGTACGCGGCGAGCAAGAAGGCCAACGAGCTCATGGCCCACACCTACAGCCACCTGTTTGGCCTGCCCACCACCGGCCTGCGCTTCTTCACCGTGTACGGTCCCTGGGGCCGGCCCGACATGGCGCTGTTCCTGTTCACCCGCCGCATCCTGGCCGGCGAGCCCATCGACGTGTTCAACTACGGCGACCACACCCGCGACTTCACCTACATCGACGACATCGTGGAGGGCGTGATCCGGACCCTGGACAGGATCCCCACTCCCGATCCGGACTGGTCCGGCGACGACCCGGACCCGGGCACCAGCAACGCGCCGTGGCGGGTGTTCAACATCGGCAACAACAACCCGGTCAAGCTCACCCGCTACATCGAGGTGCTGGAAGACTGCCTGGGCCGCAAGGCGGAGAAGAACCTCCTGCCCCTGCAGCCGGGCGACGTGCCCGACACCTACGCCGACGTGAAGGACTTGGTGGCGTGGGTGGGCTACAAGCCCGAGACCACGGTGGAGGAAGGCATCGCCCGGTTCGTGGCATGGTACCGGGACTACTACGGCGTCTAGCCCCCCGCACACCGGCCACGTTCCCATGGAACCGGGAGACAAACGACACCAGGCGCAGCAGGACGGCGGGGGCGTCCACCGGCTGCCGGGGTTCGGCGGGCGCCTGCGTCCCGAGTATTACGCGGTGCTGGTGCCGATCCTGTTCCTGGCCGCGGGATGGCTGGTGCGCATGGCCTCGTTGATCTGGTTCAACCCGGACGAGATCCTCGCGCAAAACGCCGTCGCCCGGACGCTGCTGGCACTGGCGACCCTCGCAATGGCACTCGTCCCCGCCTGGGCCCTGCTGGCCGTCACCAGCCGGCGCCTGCACGACGCCGACATGCCCGGGCTGCTGGCCGCGCTGTGGCTCGTGCCGCTCCCCCTGCTCTGGATGTTTCTCTACATCACGGGGAGCCTGATACCCTCTTCCGGCCTGCCCAACCGCCACGGTGCGCCGCCCCCGAAGCCGCCCGCCCCCCTGCGCCTGCTGCCGCTGCTGCCGGTCGCCGCCCTGCTGCTGTCCTTCGCCGCGGCCCCGGTGTTCTGGATCTACCTGGCGGCGCTGCTGGTGGATCCTGGTCAATGGGGCGCGTGGGGCCAGATCCTCACCGCGCCCTGATCCGGACGCGCCGGTTCGCAGGCGCCGCCGTCAGCGGGATGCACCGGGCCAGGGCCGGGCCACCACGGTGAACCGGCCTTCCAGCCCGTTCCGCACCCGCAGCGCCCCGCCCAGCACGCTGAAGGGCGTGATGCCGAAATCGCTCTGGCGGAGGCGGAAGCGGCCGGCCAGGCGCAGCACCTCTCGCTCCCGGACCGCCTCCACCTCCAGCGCCACCGGGCGCGTGACGCCGTGCAGCGTGAGGCGGCCCTCCACCGTGCCGCCCGCCGGCTCCATCACCCCCCGCAACCGCAGGACCAGGTACGGGAAGCGATGGCTGTCCAGCACCTTGTCGTGCATGTTGCGGGCGGTGCCCAGCACCGCCTCGGCATCCAGGGTCCCGTCCAGGCCCGCCTCCTGCCGCAGGTCCGCCGGGTCCACTTCCAGCTCCCGCAGGTCCACCCGGATGTCGGCCCGCCCCGGCGTCCCGTCCGCCGGCCACAGCACGTAGCCTTCCAGCCCGCGGCTGGCCACCACGTGGTCGTGCCCCAGCGAGGCCAGGGGACCACCCCGGCGCACCACCACCCAGGCACCGCCCTGCCCCGGCGCGATGCGGTACACCACCCGTCCCGCCCGGGCGGCCGTCCGGTACCCGGCCTCGTCCAGCGCGGGCG
>JALSIK010000130.1 GCA_026990045.1 Chromatiales bacterium
GGACACGGTGCAGGCCTTCGTCCCGGCGGTGAGTCCCGCCGCGGTGGACGATTTCGTGGTGGTGGGATTCTCCAAGCGGGGGGCCGTGACCTGGCTCACGGCGGCCGTGGACCCGCGGGTGCGGGCCATTGCGCCGGGGGTCATCGACTTTCTCAACCTGGCACCCAGCATCGAGCATCACTACCGGGCCTACGGCGGTTATTCCCCCGCCATCCGCGAGTACGTGGATTACGACATCGTGCGGCGCGTGCGCATTCCCGAGGGCCGCGATCTCCTGCGGGTGGTGGATCCCTACGCCTACCGCCACCTGCTGGCACTGCCCAAGTACCTGATCAATTCCACGGGCGACCAGTTCTTCCTGCCCGACTCGGCCCGCTTCTACATCGACGGGCTGGAAGGCGAGACCCTGCTGCGCTACGTGGCCAATACCGATCACGGCCTGAGCGGTCCCACGGTGCCGGTGGAGGACGCGGTGACCGGCCTCGTGGGCTGGTATCTCACGGTGCTGGGCGGCGTCCCCCGCCCGCGCATCCAGTGGGCGCGCAACGGGACCACCCTGGTGGTGACCAGCTCCGAGCCGGCCCTGGCCGCGCGCCTGTGGCAGGCGGACAATCCCGCGGCCCGTGACTTCCGCCTCGCCACCCTGGGGCCGGCCTGGACCGCCACGCCCCTGGCCGACGGCGGCGGCGTGTACGTGGCCCAGGTGGAAGCCCCGGCGGCGGGCTGGCGCGGGTTCTACGTGGAACTCACCTATGCCGGGCCCGGCGGACTCCCGCAGACCTACAGCACCCCGGTGTTCGTGACGCCGGAGGACATGCCGTTCGAACTGGACGATCCCGTGGGTACTCCGCGCGGACCGCGTTACTGGGCGCGGCAGGTGGAGGCGGTGGCGTCCGGCGGCGGTGATTTCGATCCGGCCACGGTGAGCGGCTGGTTTCCCCTGCCGGTGATGGGAGAGGTGGTGCCCGATCCCGCCGCCGCGGCCGCCCTGCTGCGGCACCGGCCCGCTGATGCCGCCGCGCGCGCCCGGCGCCAGTGCCTGGCCACCCGACTCAACGTGGCCGCCGGCGAGCTGGGCTGGTATTCGCGCCTGGGACCCGATGCGTTGCCGGTGGCCCCCCATCGGCGCTACCTGTGGCGCTGGTGGACCCGGGCCCACGAGGCGTTCACCGGCGGGGACCCGCGGATGGCCGCCGTCGTGTGCCGGGTCATCAACCACGCGGGTGGACACGGCGGTGGCGCCGCAGGGAGCGGCGCCCTGGTTCTGCATTGAAGGCTGCCGTAAACGCTTTCGTCATGGGCCTGGAATGCTGCCTGGCGGGATCTGGACCATGTAGGTGTCCACCTGGCTGATACCCGTCGTTTCCCAGTTGCTGTTGTACACGATCCGGGTCAGGTCCCGGTTGGTGGAGGCGTGGGGTTCGGTGAAATAGCCTCCGTCACCGTTGTGATGGTGCACGAGGTGGTAGATCCGGGGATTGGCCGTGAGTTCCACCACGAAGACCTTCTTGTGCAGCCAGTCACCGCTGCCCACGTACACCGAGACCACCGCCCAGCCCGGTTTCCTGTAGGCCCGTCCCGAGAAATGCATGGCCGACGGGCCGGAGCCCCAAATGTAGAACAGGTTGGTCGATACGCCCGTCTCCAGGTCCGTGACGAAGGCGTAGCCATCGGCATGATCCACCCCCACCAGGACATCACGGCCCGAGGGGTCGAAGGCAGTGTCGGTGTGCGACACGTTGCCGCCCGGCCGCAGGAAAGTATAGGTGGAGAAATCGCGCGAGAAGGCCATGGGGCCGCCCTGGCTGATGCCCGCAATGGGCTGGTCATGCCACGCGAACTGGGCGACCACGTATTTCCCGGACAGGCTCATGGACACGTTGTTGGGTGGCGTGGGACTGGTGAACGTGCCCAGGATGGTATTGGTCTGGAGATCGTACGACATGAGCCCGAGGTAGTTGAAATTCGCATCTTCCACGATGAAGGCCCAGTAGCGCATGTCCAGGGAAGGCGAGCCTTCCGAACGCGTCCACAGGCGTGCCGCGGTGGGCCACAAGTCCCGGATGCGGAACCCGTTGGCATCGGGCTGGGTGAAGTCCGCGGCCACCGTGACCTCGTCGGTCATCACGTTGACCTTGAGAATGCTCATGCTGCCCATGTTGGGCAGGTAATAGAGGATGTTGGGATCCTGCGGGTCCCACTGGGGTTCCGCGTCGCCGCCGGGGCCATGCAGTTTCTTGACATACTGGAGGGTGTTGGCGTCGTACAGGTGCCAGCTCCCGTCATAGGCATAAACCAGGATCAGGGTGTCGTCGGCGTTGAATGCCTGGCGGCGGGAGTAGTCATTGCGGGCAAAGGTGGGTGGAGGTTCGTTGGCGGCATCGGTGATCCGCACCACGCAGGTGCCGTAGGTGGGATCGGTGTACGGTACGCCCTTGTCCGGTTTCGCCATGGGCGGGACCGGGGAATTGTCGAATCCGGTGACCAGCTGGAAGCCCGGCCCGTAGAAGCCGTCGCACGGGGATGAGGCGGTGGACTGGCCGGAAGTGGTGAAGGACCAGGTCACGTCCACCGGCAGGGGGTTGCCGGCGAGATCGCTGATCCCGCTGCTGCCGCCCCGCAGCGTGACCGTGTAGGTGGTATTGGGGGCGAGCGGCGCCGCCGGGGTGAACCGAACGGTATTGCCCGTTGTGTTCACGGCCCCGGCCGCGTTGCTGACGGTGACCGTGGAGCCATCGACCGTTGCCGGGTCCACGGGTTCGTCGAAGGTGGCTGTGATGATCGCCGTGACCGGTACTCCGCCGCCGGTGGGCGAGGTGGCGGTGACCGAGGGAGCGGTGATGTCATTGTACTGGATGGAGATGGCAGCCTGCCCGGTATTGCCGGCACGGTCCACGGCAGTGACCGTGATGGTGTTCATGCCGTTGACCAGGACGAGGTTGTTTACGCGCCAGCTGGTGGTGCCGGTGGCGATGCCGCTTCCCCCGCGGTCGCTGGTCCACTGGACCCGGGCGATCCCCGTATCGTCACTGGCGGTACCGGCCAGCACGATGTTGCCCGATGTGGTCGTGGTGGTGGACGGCGAGGTGATGCGGACGGCGGGGGCCGTGGTGTCCGGGCCGGATCCGTCCGCGGCATCACCGGGGGGCGTGCCCCACCGGAATTCGTTGCCGCAGCCGGTGGCGGCCAGGAGCATGGTGAACAGGGCGATCCCTGTGCGGAGACGGCGCGCGGTGTCCATTCTTAGCCTCCCGCGGGCGTAAACGCCCGCTCTCGATGGTGAACCCAGGGCCGCGGATTATTGGGTAGTTTTTGTATGGAAAACTGTGGACCAGCTCGCACTGGCACATGGATAGAACGAGTCAAAGGGATGAAACCGATGCCGGGTTGATCTGGATCAACATATGGTGGGGTTCATGTTGACAGGGAGGCAGGTAAACCCGTGGTCGCGCATCCTTCCTGGCTGTGGCTGCGCGGCCCGCACGGGGTCCAGCCAGTGTCCAGGCGAAGAATATTGATCTGGATCAACTCCGGACCCTAAAGCCCGCGCGCGATTCCGCGTTAATAGTATGGCAATAGCGCCCCGCACCCTTGCGGTGGCGGAGAGGCGCAAGTCGCCGTTGTCCCCGATACCTGGACAGAGGTCGTGCTGCAATGAGGGCTGTTCTGCCTGGGCCGAGGCGCCTGTCGATCTCGGCGAAAATCAACCTGAGCCTCGTCATCGTCTTCCTGCTCGTCATGGGGGTGTCGGCCGTGCACACGGTGGAGACCGAGCAGGCCCTGATCGAGTCCGTCATCGAGCAGCAGACCAGCAGCACGGCGGAATTCTATTTCGATGCCTTGAACACGATGATGGTCACCGGCACGATGGACCAGCGGAGTGTGCTGCGGGAGAAGGTGCTGGCCCGTCCCGGGATCATCGACGCGAGGGTGATCCGGAGCGCCGCCGTCAACGAGTTGTTCGGCCGCCCGGCTGCGGGGGAGCTGCCGGCGGACGAGTGGGACGAGCTGGCCTTGCAGGGCAGGGCAATCACGAGGATCACGCAGACTCCGGCGGGGCGGGTGTTGACAGTGG
>JALSIK010000131.1 GCA_026990045.1 Chromatiales bacterium
TGTCCGCCCCCAGCACCGGGCGGGGATCGTCTCCCGCCGCCCCCCGTCCCGCCCGGGCCTTGGCCAGGGCCAGGCGCCGCGCCATGGCCTCCGGGGCCTCCCCCGGCCGCCGGTGCTCGTCCACCTGGACCTCGATTAGAGAGAAGGCCACGCCGATTTGTTCCAGCAGCTCGCGGCGCCGGGGCGAGGCGGAGGCCAGGAGGATGGCATGGGGTGCGGCCATGGCATCAGGCCCGGTGGTAGGGATGCCCGCGCAGGAGGCTCCAGGCGCGGTAGAGCTGCTCGGCCACCAGCACCCGCACCAGGCCATGGGGCAGGGTCAGGGGCGAGAGGGAGCGGGCCTCGTGGGCCCGGGCGCGGCAGCCCTCGTCGAGCCCGTCGGGCCCGCCCACCAGCAGGGCCACGTCACGCCCCTGGCCCAGCCAGGCCTCCAGCGAACGGGCCAGGTCCGGGGTGGTCCAGGGCCGGCCCTCCACTTCCAGTGCCACCACGTGGGCCCGCGCGGGGATGGCCGCGAGCATGCGCTCGCCCTCGCGGGCCCGGGCCCGGGCCGCGTCACCGCCGCGCCCGCGCGGTCCCGGCGGGATGGCCACCAGCTCCAGGCGGCACTCCGGGGGCAGGCGGCGGGCGTAGTCCTCGTAGCCCTCGTTCACCCACTGCGGCATGCGCGTGCCCACCGCGATGAGACGGATGCGCACCGCCGGGACCCGCTCAGGCGCCTCCGGCGCTGGCGGGCGCCTCCTCGCCCCAGAGCTTTTCCAGGTTGTAGAAGTCGCGCACCGCCGGCAGCATGATGTGCACCACGGCGTCGCCCAGGTCCACCAGCACCCACTCGCCCTGCTGCTCGCCCTCCACGCCCAGCGGCGGCATGCCCGCGGCCTTGGCCTTCTCGATGACGTTGTCGGCCAGGGCCTTGACCTGGCGGTCGCTGGTGCCCGAGGCGATGATCATGACGTCGGTGAAGCTGGCCTTGCCGCGCAGATCCAGCACGCGGATGTCCCCGCCCTTGATCTCCTCCAGGGCGTCCACCACCAGCCGTTCCAGTTCAGGGGTCGAAAGCATGGGTCCGTGCACTCCTCAATCGTAAATCCTGCGCGCCGCGATGATCTCGCGCACGGCTTCCGGCACCAGGTAGCGGATGTCGCGGCCTGCGGCCAGCAGCCGGCGGATGCCGCTGGCGGAGATGTCCAGCTGGGTCACCTGGCGGAACAGCACCCGCCCCGCCGGCGCAGCGCGCAGCTCGCCGGTGTCCTCGGCCCGGCTGGACGAGACCAGGGCCCACAGGCCCGGGTGCCGGAGCAGGTCCGCGGGCACGAAGCCGGGCCGGTGCGCCACCACCAGGTGGGCCAGCTCCGCCAGCCGCTCCCACCGGTGCCAGCTCTCCAGGCCGAGAAAGGCGTCCAGCCCCAACAGCAGCAGCAGCGGGCGGGCGGGACCAAACTGGTGGCGCAGGCTATGCAGGGTGTCCACCATGTAGCTGGGGCCGGGCCGTTCCAGCTCGCGGGTGTCCACCACGAACCCCGGCTGCCCGCGCACCGCCGCCCGCAGCATGGCCAGGCGGTCCTCGGCCCGCGCCCGCGGCGGCTCGCGGTGGGGCGGCCGCCCGCAGGGCACGAAGCGCAGCTCGTCCAGGGCCAGGGACTCGTACAGCTCCAGGGCCGGGCGCAGGTGCCCCAGGTGGACCGGGTCGAAGGTGCCGCCGAAGACGCCGATCATGGATCGGGCGCGGAACGCTGCAAAATGGCCGCGCGGGGAATCAACGAGGGCAGGTCCTAGCTCCGCACGTGGCCGTCGCCGATGACGATGAACTTCTGCGAGGTGAGCCCTTCCAGCCCCACCGGCCCGCGGGCATGGATCTTGTCGGTGCTGATGCCGATCTCGGCGCCGAGCCCGTACTCGAAACCGTCGGCGAAGCGGGTGGAGGCATTGACCATCACCGAGCTGGAGTCCACCTCGGCCAGGAAGCGCCGCGCCCGTCCCAGGTCCTCGGTGACGATGGCGTCGGTGTGCCCGGAACCGTGGCGGTAGATGTGGTCCATGGCCGCCTCCAGCCCGTCCACCACCCGGATGGAGAGAACGGGGGCGAGGTACTCGGTGTCCCAGTCCTCGTCGGTGGCCGGCAGGGCCTCGATGAGGGCACGGGTGCGCTCGCAGCCGCGCAGCTCGACGCCCGCCTCCCGGTAGCGCTGGGCCAGCGGGGGCAGCACCTGCCCGGCGATGGCGGCGTCCACCAGCAGCGTCTCCATGGTGTTGCAGGTGCCGTAGCGCTGGGTCTTGGCGTTGTAGGCCACGCGGATGGCCTTGTCCAGGTCGGCGGCCCCGTCGATGTAGACGTGGCAGATCCCGTGCAGGTGCTTGATGACGGGCACCCGCGCCTCGTTGCTGATGCGCTCGATGAGGCCCTTGCCGCCGCGCGGCACGATCACGTCCACGTACTCGGGCATGGCGATGAGTTCGCCCACCGCCGCCCGGTCGGTGGTCTCGATCACCTGCACCGCGGTCTCGGGCAGCCCGGCCTCGCGCAGGCCGGCGCCGATGCAGGCGGCGATGGCCTGGTTGGAGC
This sequence comes from Chromatiales bacterium, assembly GCA_026990045.1. GTDB lineage: Bacteria > Pseudomonadota > Gammaproteobacteria > CAMYNG01 > CAMYNG01 > JALUTW01. Next base: position 2,564 of record JALSIK010000131.1, read on the forward strand.
GCGCCGCCTCCGAGCCGCCGCGCAGGATGGCGGCGTTGCCCGACTTGAGGCACAAGCCGGCGGCGTCGGCGGTGACGTTGGGCCGCGACTCGTAGATGATCCCCACCACGCCCAGGGGCACGCGCATGCGCCCCACCTGGATGCCGGAGGGCCGGTAGTCGAGGTCGGTGACCGCGCCCACGGGATCGGGCAGGGCGGCGATCTGGCGCAGGCCCTCGGCCATGGCGGCGATGCGCGCCGGGTTGAGCTCCAGCCGGTCCAGCAGGGCCGCGTCCAGCCCGGCCTCGCGGCCGGCGGCCAGGTCCGCCGCGTTGGCCTCCAGCAACTCCGCCTGCCGGGCCTCGATGGCCCCGGCCATGGCATGGAGCGCGGCGTTCTTGTCGCCGGTCACCGCCCGCGCCAGGACCCGGGCGGCCGCGCGCGCACGCCGGCCCACCTCGCGCATGTAGGCACGGATGTCCGTGGTGGCCGCGACCTGTTCGCCCGCCGTGCTCATGTCCCCTTGCTCCCGTTTTGCCGCCGCGGCGGTCGTGCCACGGCAAGGCTCAATTGTACCAGCTCGTCCGCCGCGCTGCCGGAGGCCAGGCCCTTGATCATGCGGTCGATGCGGGCCGCCTGGCGCAACAGCCGCCACCAGTCACCGCGGCGGTGGCGCCGGCAGGCGGCGCGCAGCACCCCCTGGCGCCGTGCCCACACCCGGCCCAGGGCCGCCTCGCCGCCGGCGGCCACGCCCGCCGCCTCGCGGATGCCCCGGGCCAGGGCCCACAGGATTACCGGCGGCTCCACCCCCTCGGCCAGCAGCCCGCGGGTCATGCGCACCGCGCGCGCCGCCTCGCCGACCAGGGCCGTGTCCACCAGGTCGAACAGGTCGTAGCGGGCACTGTCGGCCACCGCCTCGGCCACCTGGCCGGCGTCCACCGGTCCCGGGCCATGGAGCAGCAGCAGCTTCTCCACCGCCTGGTCCGCCGCCAGCAGGTTGCCTTCCACCCGCTCGGCCAGCAGGCGCACCGCCTCCGGCGCCGGCTCCAGGCCGCGGGCGCGCATGTGGCGTTCGAGCCAGCCGGGCAGGCGCGCGGACTCCACCGGCCACACCTGCACCAGCACCCCGGCCTGCTCCAGCGCGGTGAACCACCTGGCCCGCTGCTGGCCGCGGTCCGGCTTGCCCGTGATCACCATGAGCACGGTGTCGGCCGCCGGCCGCGCGGCCCACTCCGCCAGCACCCGGGCCCCCGCATCGCCGGGCCGGGGCCGGGGCAGGCGCAGCTCCAGCAGGCGCCGGTCGGCGAACAGCGACAGGGCCTCCTGCTCCGCCGCCAGCTCCTTCCAGTCGAAGCCGCGCTCGGCGAAAAACACCTTGCGCTCCGCGTAGCCCCGGCGCCGGGCCGCGGCCCGCACCGCGTCCGCCGCCTGCCCCAGCTGGAAGGGCTCGTCACCGGCCAGCAGGTAGACCGGCGCCAGCGGGGCGTCGCCCTCCAGGTGCGCCATGAGCCCGGACAGGTTGAGCTTCAT
>JALSIK010000132.1 GCA_026990045.1 Chromatiales bacterium
AGGCGCTGATGCAAAACAGCAGCACGCCGAAGACGGTGGCCACGGCCAGGAACCCGGTGCCGGTGACGGGCACCGCGGCCGCCACCGGGTAGGGGGGCGGCGCCACCACCATGTCCATGAGCGCGGTGATGAAGATGAGCAGGACCAGGAACACCAGGCTCAGCCACAGGGCCAGCATGAGTTCGTGCCCCATCTCGTGCAGGGCCTTGCTGCGCTCGTGGCGGAAGCTGGGGCGCCGGCCCCGCTCCAGCTGGTGGCTGGCATCGTACAGTCCGAACGCCAGCGCCGGCCCCACCACCAGCAGGCTGGCGAACAGCCCCAGCACCAGGTAGATCTCGTCCAGCCACGAGAGGTAGACCAGCAGCCAGCCGATGGCCACGAAGACGGCGCCATAGGCCAGGCTGTGCCCGGGTGCGCGCCGGAAATCCCGCCAGCCCGCGGCGAGCCAGCCCCAGGGGGCGCCGGCGGCGAGCCTGCGGCAGGGGGCGTGGAGCGGAGCATCGGTCTCGTGTACGGCTGCGGTGTTCATAACCCTCCCTCCTCTGTTGCGGCCGGGCAGGCTGCGAGAAGGCAGCCTGGTCAGGCGGGGACCGGACGCCCCGCCCGCGAATCACGCGGGCAGGCGCGGGCGGTACGTGCGGGGGCCTCTGGCGGGCCCCTTCTCCTTCGAGTATAGCAGGCCGCGGGCAAACGGCCCGCGGCGCCGGGACGGCGTGCAAGCGCTTGATTGGAAGGTGAAAACAGCTCCCGCGCCGCTTCGCCGGGGGAGATTTCACCGGCCCCCGGCCGGGAAAGGGCGGCCACCGTCCGCGGCGTCACTCCTGGAGCATCTCGGCCTCCATGGCCAGGAACACCTGGTAGGCGTTGCGCCGGTTGGCCAGGTCGAAGGCCGGCAGGTGCTCGAAGGCCGACCAGTCGGTGGCGGCATAGGCCTCGTCGAAGGGAATGAACTCGCGCGCGGCGCGGCCCATGCGGGTGCGCAGGAACTGGAGGTAGCGCCGGGTCAGGGCCACGGCCTCGTTGGGCGCCTTCGCCACCGGGCCGTGGCCGGGGATGAGGGCGCGCAGGCGCGAGGTCTCCATCTCCTCGAGGATCCGCAACCACTGGCGGGTATTGGCGTTGCCGAGCCAGGGCACCCGGCCCTCGAAGATCAAGTCGCCCGAGAACAACACCTGGTCCGGCCGCACATAGAGAGTGAGATCACCGTCGGAGTGGGCCCGGCCCACGGGGGTGATCACCAGCTCCACCCCGCCCAGGCGCATCACTTCCGGTTTCTTGATGAGGCGGTCGGGCGGGACGATGCGGGTGCGCTCGTTGACCCACGGCTCGAGGGAGAAACGGCGCTCCTCCAGCCGGTTCACCGCGGCCTCGGACCCGAGGTACTCCTGCGCCCCCCACGGGGCGATGATCTCGGCGCCTTCCTCGTCCTTGAACACCTGCAGGCCGTAGATGTGGTCGGCATGGTAATGGCTCACCACCACCGCCTTGATGGGGGCGCTGGAGATCCTGCGGATCTCCTGCAGCAGCCGCCAGGCCAGGGACGGCGTGCCCAGGGCATCGAACACCACGATGCCCTCGGCGGTGACGACCACCCCGGCGTTGGAAATGAAGCCCTCGTATTCCGTCGCGGCACCGGCCCGGCCGCCGGCGTAGTACACGTGTTCCGAGACGCGCTGCAGCGTCACCGGCACCGAGCCCGGTGGATACTTGGGCGGCGTCCCGGCCACGGCGGCGACTGGAAGCAGCCACGACGCCAAAAACATGAGCGTGCCCGGCTTCATTCCGCTTCCCCTTTCTTCCCGCCGCGCCGGCGGCGGAAAAAGTCCTGCAACAGCCCTGCACTGTCGTTGGACAACACCCCCCCGCGGAGTTCCACCCGGTGGTTCAGCCGTTCCCCCGGCAGGATGTCGAACACGCTGCCGGCGGCCCCGCCCTTAGGGTCAGCAGCACCGTAGACCACCCGCGCTACGCGGGCGTGGATGATGGCCCCGGCGCACATGGCGCAGGGCTCCAGGGTCACGTAGAGGGTGGTGCCCGGCAGGCGGTAGTTGCCGGCGCGCGCCGCGGCCTCGCGCAGGGCCAGGATCTCGGCGTGGGCGGTGGGGTCACAGGCCCCGATGGGATGGTTGTGGCCGCGGCCGATGCACCGGCCGCCGGCGTCCACCACCACCGCGCCCACCGGCACCTCGCCGGCGGCCTCGGCCTCGCGGGCCAGGGCCAGGGCCTGGCGCATGAAAGTCTCGTCGGTGCTCAAGATCTCGCCCGGGAACGCGTGCCGGTGGCCACACGAGCGGTTTATGGTATACAAAGAGCATCACCACGGCACCCGGAAACCCGGGGATGATCGAGACCTACAGCCGGACCCTGCTCTCCCCCTTCACCGGCGTGGTCCAGGTGGCCGAGACCGCGGCCGCCCGCGCCCTGAGCCTGGACGGCCGGAGCTGGGCGATCCAGTACTCCCTGGCCCACTGTGCCCGGCCCGCGGCCCCGGACACGGACGCCCAGTACGCGCTGGTGGCCACCGTGACCCGCGGCGGGATCCGGCACCGGCCGCTGGCGCCGTCGTTCGACCCGGCGGCGGTGCACCGCGCCGTCGAGACGCTGGCCGAAGCCGTCGCCGGGGCCCGGCTGCCGTTCCCGCCGCGCGACCGCTACGAGTACTGGCTGCTGGACGCCGACGAAGGCCGCCCGCTGGCCCTGCTCCACTCCGCGTTCCGGGCCGGGGACACGGCCGGCCGCGCGCCGCGCGCCTCCTGGGTCGCCATGCCCGCGGCCCAGCTGGAGGTGCCCGCGCCGGAGCCGGCGGGCGGCCGGTACGTGCCGCCGGTCAACTACCGCCTGCAGCAGGCGGTGGAGGAACGCGCGGGCGACCACCCGCGCGCGGCGTGGTTCGACCGCGCCACCTCCGATCCCGGTGCCTTCCCGCCGTGCCTGGTGCGCGAGGACTGGCCCCGCGACGAGCACCGCGACCTGTGCGCGCGCTACGTCGAGCGCCTGGCCCCGCGCCTGCTCATGCGCCATGACCTGCCCCGGACCGTGCGCGCGCGGCTGGAGCGCGCCGCGCGCCGCCACGCCCTCGAGGTGGAGCGCTTCCACGCCCTGTACCCGGAAGTCCTGGACGGGGCGCTGCTCGCCCAGGCCCGGGTCGAGGCCCGCTTGCGCCGCGCGGGGGGCCCCTGACCCCCCGCGCGCTCCGCCGCCCGTGCCGGCGGCGGCTGGCGCCCCCGGCCCGGCGCGGCCCCGCTCACTTCTGCCTGAGGGTGCCCTTGATGGCCGGCGTGCGGGGCCCGGACAGGCCCCCGGGGCCGCCGGAGCAGTTCATGGAATACGTTCCCTTGTTGGACTTGAACTTGGGCGAGACGCCCTCGATGCGCACCCACCCGTGCTCCTTGCCGGGACCGTTGGGGATGTCCCACTTGTGCTTGACCACCGCGATCTTGTTGGCCTTGGTCTTGGTGGTGAACACCTTGCTCTTTTGCCCACTGTGGTGGACGAAGCGGTACTTGATGGTGGCATTGGCCTTGTTGGTCGAGATGGCGGTCACCGTGTCGATGCGGCAGACGCCGCTGGGCGGCGCCACCGCCTTCACCTGCATGGTGGCCTTGAGCACCTTGGTGGGCACCGTCAGCGTCTTGCCGACGGTGGGGATCTTGGGCCCCGCGAAGCGGCTGCAGCGCACCGTGATGGTCTTCTCCCCCTGGCCTTCCAGGATGGGGTTCTTGGACCCGGGCCCGGTGGCGTCCACGTCGTAGTCCACCTGCACCTTGAAACTCACCAGCCGGTCCTGGGAGAAGATCCAGGCGTTGCTCTTGCCCTGGCTGCGCAGGTAGTCCGCCTTCATGTTGCACATGGACACCGCCGGAGCTGCGAAGTGGCCACCCAGCACCGGCAGCATGAGATTCATGCCGATGGACTTGGGACGGTTCCCAATCTCGTATTTTTTTGACTTCCGGTACGCCCCCATCCCGGGCAGCTCGGTGTAGATCCCGTACCCGTTGGTGATCTTCGGCTGGATCCACCAGCCCTTGATGCGGCCGGCCACGCCCGTGTCATATTCCAGCCGGG